>CANGMV010000142.1 GCA_947454745.1 Bacteroidota bacterium
GGTCAAATTGCTTTGTTAACACAACGTATTGCGCACATTTCAGGTCACTTGAAAGCAAACCACAAAGATCACTCTACTCAAAGAGGTTTGATGCAATTAGTGGGTCAGCGTAAGCGTTTATTGGTTTATTTACAAAAACATAACCTTACTGGTTACCGCGCACTAATTGAAAAATTAGGCTTAAGAAAATAATCAAGAACTACTTATAATAGCTGTCCCAACTGTACAACACGGTTGGGATTAGTTGTTTATATACGTCTATTATTTTTCGCGTGTTTTTGAAATAAATTCAAATTCCACAATCGATCAAGTATCGGTTGCTTCATACCAAAAAAATTAAAAATGTTATCACAACCAAAATCAGTAAAATTCGAGATCAATCCTGGTCAAGAAATTTTTATAGAAACGGGTAAATTGGCACGTCAAGCCGACGGTGCTGTTACCATCAGACAAGGAAATTGTATTTTATTAGCAACCGTTGTTGCCAATAAAGATCCTAAAGACGGACAAGACTTTTTCCCATTAAGCGTAGACTATCAAGAAAAATTCGCATCTGCGGGTCGTATCCCAGGTTCATTCTTTAAAAGAGAAGCGCGTTTAAATGATTACGAAATTTTAACAAGCCGTTTAATTGACCGCGCTTTAAGACCATTATTCCCTGAAGATTATTTGTGCGATGTACAAGTATTAATTTCATTGGTTTCATCTGATGAAAATGTAATGCCTGATTCATTAGCATGTTTAGCAGCATCTGCAGCATTAGCAGTGTCAAATATTCCTATTAAAGAAATTATCTCTGAAGTAAGAATTGCAAAAATTGATGGCAAGTATGTTATTAATCCTTCCAAAGCTGAATTAGCTAAATGTGAATTAGAATTTATTATTGCTGCTACCGAAAAGAATTTGATGATGGTGGAAGGTGAAGCAAAAGAATGTTCTGAGGAAGAATTAGTGCAATGTTTAGAAATTGCACACGAAGCAATCCGTAAGCAAATTAAAGCGCAAGCTGAATTAAGAAAGATAGTAGGTATCACCGAAGTACGTGATTATAAGAAGCCAGAGCAAGACGAAATGATCCGCGAAAAAGTATATGCATTTGCAAAAGCAAAAGTAGATGCGATCGCAAGATTAGGTTCTGCAAAACATGAGCGTAGTGATGCGTTCAGTGCATTGAAAAAAGAAATCATCGAACATTTAGGTACAGAGATTACCGACTTGCAAAAGAAATTAGCAGGTAAGTATTACGAGGACTTGAAATGGGAAGTGGTAAGAGATATGATGGTGGATAGCCGCATTCGTTTAGATGGTCGTGCATTGGATCAAGTACGTCCTTTGGCAATGGAAACTTCTCCATTACCAACGCCACACGGATCTTCATTATTTACAAGAGGAGAAACGCAATCATTAACAACTGTAACATTAGGAACGAAGTTGGATGAGTTAATGCAAGAGACTGCACAAAGTGCTGAGTATTCTAAATTCTTCTTACACTATAATTTCCCTCCATTCTCAACTGGTGAAGTGAAAATGATGCGTGGAGTAGGTCGTCGTGAAGTAGGTCATGGTAACTTAGCACAACGTTCTTTAAAACAAATGTTACCAGATAGCACAGTATTCCCTTACACATTGCGTGTAGTTTCTGATATTTTAGAATCAAATGGTTCTTCATCTATGGCAACTGTTTGTGCTGGTTCATTAGCATTAATGGATGCAGGTGTGCCTGTGCCTAAGCACGTGAGTGGTGTGGCAATGGGATTGATTTCGAGAGAAGATGGCAAATACGCGATCTTAACCGACATCCTAGGCGACGAGGATCATTTAGGTGATATGGACTTTAAAGTAACAGGTACTCGTGATGGTATCTGTGGCGTTCAAATGGATATTAAAGTAGACGGTTTAAGCATGGATATTATGCGTGAAGCATTATCACAAGCTAAAAAAGGTCGCTTACACATATTAGATGCGATGTATGAGTGTATCCCAGCTGCCCGTGCAGATGTGAAGCCTCATGCGCCAAGAATGGTTAAATTAATTATTGACAAAGAGTTTATTGGTGCAGTAATCGGACCCGGTGGTAAGATTATCCAAGAAATGCAAAGAACTACAGGTGCTACTATTAATATCGAAGAAGTAGACAACCACGGTGAAGTAAGTATCTTCTCTGCAAACAAAGATAGCTTAGACGCTGCGGTAAGATGGATCAATGGTATTGTAGCCGTTCCAGAAATTGGCGACGTTTATGATGGTGTTGTGAAAGGCATTAAAGAATTTGGTGCATTCGTAGAATTCATGCCAGGCAAACAAGGTTTATTACATATTAGTGAAATAAGCTGGAAGCGTTTGGAAACAATGGATGGTATCTTCAAAGAAGGTGATGAAGTAAAAGTTAAATTGGTAGGTTTGGATCCTAAAACAGGTAAATTCAAATTAAGCCATAAAGCTTTACTGCCAAAGCCAGAGCAAGCGCCTCGTGAAGACAGACCACAAGCTTAAAATTCAACCTGAATTATAATTAAAAGCCTCGACTCGTTCGGGGCTTTTTTATTTTGAAACGAGTTCCTATAACTCAATTCGCAGCTGTCATACGAATTCTTCGCTCTCTGCTCGCATGCGCTGTAGTTGTATAAGCCAATTCAATCAATCAACCCCATCATGATTGCCTGTTGATTTGGCTCAGCTTCATTTCATATAAGTTACGCTGTGCTCGAAAGTTCGCTACAGAATTGTATAACAGCTGTCTCTTATTCCATACATATGTAATAAATTAGACAAATGCATTTAATTCTGAACTTTGAGCCATAGCGTTAAGAAATTTATAAATTCGAACGTTAAAAAAGTCTGCATGTTTGAGCGAAGCGAGTTCATACTTTTAGTTCGTGTTTATGAATTTTAGCGTCAATGGCGATAGAGAAGAATTAAATGCATTTGTCAATTTTATGCGAGCATCAATATTGCTATCTTCGTAACATTAAACAAGTACTTATGCCAAAAGAATACATACAAATAGCCTTTGATTTTGAAAATCAGGATCAATTTGAAATCCTAGTAGCCCAATTGTCTAACCTGGGTTTTGACGGGTTTAACGAGGAGGAGGCTGCAACAGGAATTAATAACGGGGTAGGTATGAGTAGTGTATTAGGTACATCTGCCGGATTAGGGGAAGGCGCGGGCCATTGTAAAACCTATATTTTAGCAACTGAATATAATGACAATAATATTGAAATTGAATTGAATATTATATTTAATCAATTAACCATAACTTATTCTAAATCAATAATTAAAGAAGAAAATTGGAATGCTATTTGGGAATCAAATTTCGAACCGGTTAGAGTCGATGACTTTGTAGGTATTCGTGCACATTTTCATCCGAGTTTTGAACCAGCGGTCCAATATGAAATCAATATCACGCCAAAAATGAGCTTCGGAACTGGACACCATGGCACTACCTATACAGTGATGCAAATGATGGAGGAGATAAATTTTATGGGTAAGACGGTATACGATTTTGGAACGGGAACTGGGATTTTGGCCATTTTAGCCGAAAAACTAGGAGCCAGCTCGGTATTAGCCGTTGATAACGACGACTGGTGCATAGAGAATGCACTAGAAAACGTTCAGACAAATGAAAGTAGGGTTATTCGTATACAAAAAGTGGAATCGGCACTTCAGCCTGAGCGGTTTGATATTGTCCTAGCAAATGTGAATCGTCATATTATTGAAGCTAATATGGTTGAACTTACACAAGTAGGGAAAAAAGGCGGGCAGCTCGTACTAAGTGGATTACTTATTGAGGATCAAGTAGATATGATTGATTTAGTAACTCGCAATGGCTGGAACTACCTCCAGAATAAGACCATGAATGGATGGATTAGCCTGCTTTTTGATAGGCCTTAGTTTATTAGTCATAGTCTATTAATTTAACCAAGTTAACAAACCATTAATTTTTTTGGGCTTATATTTGCATATCCCAACTAAGAATACATGATTGAATCTATACTTGTTATATTGGCTTATTTAATTGGTTCTATACCAACCGCGGTATGGATTAGCAAGTCTGTTTTTAATATTGACATTCGAGATTATGGTAGTGGTAATGCAGGTGCGACCAACACTTTTCGCGTATTGGGATCCAAATGGGGTAGCATTGTAATGTTGGTCGACGTCACCAAGGGTGTGATTGCAACTTCTTTATACATTTTAATTCCTTATTATTTAACCAATGAGCTAGCTAGAAC
>CANGMV010000143.1 GCA_947454745.1 Bacteroidota bacterium
GCTATCCTTGCTGGTCCTCAAGCAAAAGGAACGGTAATGTATTATGGCCGACCAGAAACAAATATGGATAAATTAAAATCAATCAAATGTGATATCATTGGTTTCTTCGGCAATCAGGATCAAGCACCTTCTCCAGCCATGGTAAATGAATTTGAGAAAAATATGAAAGAAGCAGGTAAAAATTTGTCTGTAAATAGATATGAAGCGAATCATGGATTTGCAAATCCAAGTAACCCAAGCTATAATCCAACTGCCACTGCCGATGCTTATACAAAAGCAATTGCATTTTTAAAAGCGCATTAATTAAGCTTGTACTTTTAAATTAAACCGTCCTATAAATAGTGAAAGCTGAAAAAATAGTTACATGAAGCCGACTTCGGTTCGTGCCGCGGAGGCAAATGTACCTATTTTTTCAGCTTAATTATTTAAGTAAAACATATACAATCAGCTTAATTATTAAAGTAAACTATATAAAGTTTACATATCATCTTTGATTTTACGATAGCTAGAAGTTAACCCTCTAATTAACGAAGAGCTAAATCCTTGGTGTTCCATTTCGTTTAAACCTGCAATGGTACAACCCATTGGCGTAGTAACTTTATCAATTTCTTGTTCAGGATGCGTGTTCTTAGTAAGCAATAAATCGGCAGCACCTTTTACGGTTTGTGCAGCGATTAAAGAAGCTTGCGCAGCGCTAAATCCAATTTCAATACCACCTTGAATATTCGCACGAATATATCTTAAAGCATAAGCAGTGCCACAAGCACCAAGCACAGTAGCCGCATCCATTAATTTTTCATCAATCACAATACTCTTACCTAACTGATTAAACAAAGTACTCACATAATCAATTTGATCTTTTGCTTTTGCATTCGCACAAATACAAGTCATACTTTGCTGAATCGAAATTGCTGTATTAGGCATTGCACGGAACAATGAAAAATTAGCATCTAACATTTCTTCCATATCCTTAATCCAAACCCCCGTTGCAACACTTATCACAGTATGTTGGCCAGCTTTTAACAATGGCTTAATATCGGCAACAATATCTTTTATTTGAAAAGGTTTCACAGCAAGAATCACATAATGCGCATCCTTTACCGCAGCTTGGTTATCGGTAGTAGTAGCAACGCCCTTATCTGCTAAATGTTTTATAGTTTCGATATTTCGTTTGGTGATGGTGATTTGTTTGGGTTGTACAAATCCACTAGCAATTAAACCTTCTGCAATAGAAGATCCTAAATTTCCTCCACCGATAATGGCAATCTTATTTTCCATAATAATTAGGTTAAATAATGTAATGAGTAAACTGATTCGACGCTGATTCAACAAAATTTAGTACCCTTTTTCGGGGACCAAATAATTCGCCACATAGTCTTTCACACCTTGCTCCAAACTACTAAAGGGTTTGTCATATCCTGCTGCAAGCAGTTTATGCATGTTTGCCTCGGTAAAATATTGATACTTGTCGCGAATGTCCAATGGCATATCAATAAATTCAATATTAGGTTGCAATCCTTGTGCAGTAAATGTATTCGCTGCTAAGTCAAAAAAGGATCTTGCCTTTCCCGTACCTAAATTATACAAACCATTTAGTTGACTATCCCAATTAGATACAAGCATTTTTTGCAACATCCAATAAATCACTTGTACCACATCTTTCACATATACAAAATCACGTAGTTGTTCTCCGTCTTTAAATCCTTCCTTATGACTTTTAAACAACTTCACTATACCTGTAGCTGCTATTTGGTTGAAAGCATGAAATATTACACTCGCCATTCTTCCCTTATGTCCTTCATTAGGACCATATACATTAAAAAATTTCAAACCAGTCCAGTAAGGAGGAGTTAAAGTTTGTGCGATGGCCCATTTGTCAAATTCATTTTTACTTACTCCATAGGGATTGAGTGGTATTAGTTTATCTAGGACCTTATGTGTGTCATCATAGCCATTTTCTCCTGCACCATAGGTTGCTGCGGAAGAAGCATAAATAAATGGAATTTGTTTTTCAGTAGCATAGCGCCAAAGTGCTTTTGAATACGCCACATTCAGTTCCTCGTGAATAGCATAATTAAACTCAGTCGTATCGGTTCTTGCACCTAAATGCACAATGGCATCGATCCTAAATTCTAATTGAGGAAGTTGTTCTATAAATGATTGTCTTTCGATTACTTTTATAAATTGTTTTTTCTCCCAATTTTGTCGTTTTGCTTCCACACCAAAATCATCTACCAATATCAATTGATTCCATCCTTGCTCATTCAAAAACTGAACGCAAACAGAACCAATAAAACCAGCAGTACCAGTAACAACAATGGTTGATTGCTTTGACATATATAATTATTTGGCTAATTGTTTTTCAATTGCAGTATCGTAATCATTTTTCCAAGCAGTAATTGCACCCCAATTTTCTCCTTCCACAATCACATCATTCGTAATTACCTTTCCTATAACAGTAACTTGAATTCCAAATTGAACAGCCGCAGCTTCAATCGCAGCAACACTTGCGGCATCGGTTGAAACGACCACTCTGCTTTGCGCTTCTCCTAACCAATACGCATCTTTACGAAGATTGCTTCCATTAGAACTAACTTCAAACCCTTTATTGTTAAAGAAAGCGGATTCTAATAAAGTTACGATTAATCCTCCCTCACTAATATCATGCACACTTTTTACTTTCGCTTCCTTAATTAAACTAGCTACTAAATGTTGTAAATTATATTCTTCTTCTAAATCAAAATAAGGCGCTTGAGAATGAGTCACACCTTTTAATTTATTCAAGTATTCCGAAGAACCAATATCGTTTCTTTGTGTTCCTAATAATACAATTACATCGCCTTCGTTTTTGAAATTCAATGTCATTCTATTTTTCATATCCTCTACTATACCCACCATACCAATTGTTGGTGTTGGAAATACAGGACCATCGGGATTTTGATTGTAGAAACTCACATTGCCACCCGTTACAGGCGTATTAAATTTACGACAAGCCGCGCCCATTCCTTCTACCGATTTTACAAATTGGTAGTACACTTCAGGATCATAAGGATTACCAAAGTTTAAACAGTTGGTTACGCCAATTGGCTCACCTCCACTACACACAATATTTCTTGCAGCTTCGGCAACAGCAATCATAGCGCCCTTTTCAGGATCAGCAAATACATATTTACTATTACAGTCAACCGTCATTGCCAATGCTTTACCAGTTCCTTTTGCCAATACGACCGCAGCATCACTTGGCGCGTTGGTAGTTGTATTTGCAGCACCTACCATGCTATCATATTGATTGTATACCCAACGCTTTGATGCAATATTTGGAAGGTTTACTAAATCTTTAACAGTTGCTTTTAAATTAGTCGTATCTGCAACCGAGTTCATATCAAAAGCATTTACTTTAGCCAAGTAAGCAGGTGCTTTATATTCACGTGTATATTGTGGAGCACCACCACCTAATACTAATTCATACGCAGGTAAAGAAGCTTCTAATTCACCGTGCATATAAAAATTTAACAAACCATCATCGGTAACTTCTCCAATATTACTACATGACAAATCCCATTTTTCAAACACGGCTAATACTTCCGCTTCTTTTCCTTTTTGCACACAAATCAACATACGTTCTTGGCTCTCACTTAAAAGCAATTCCCAAGCCTTCATATTTTGTTGACGTGTTGGTACTTTATCTAAATCAATACGCATACCCACACCACCCTTAGCACTCATTTCGGCAGTAGAACAAATAATACCTGCTGCACCCATATCTTGCATACCTACTATTCCACCTGTTTCGATTACTTCCAAGCAAGCTTCTAATAATTTCTTTTCTTGGAATGGATCACCTACTTGGACTGCTGGTAATTCTTCCACGCTATCGGCAGTAATTTCGGCCGAAGCAAAACTTGCACCACCAATACCATCCTTACCAGTTGCACTACCAACAAAAAAAATGGGATTTCCTTTTCCTTCGGCAGTTGCACTCACAGTTTTACCCGCTTTCACAATACCAACACTCATGGCGTTTACCAATGGATTGGTATGATAACAATCTTCAAAATACAATTCACCACCAACAGTAGGCACACCAAAGCAGTTGCCATAATGGCCAATACCATGCACCACACCCGCCAATAATCTTTTTGTTTTATTATCATCTAACTTACCAAAACGCAAACTATTTAAGGAAGCAATAGGACGCGCGCCCATGGTAAAAATATCTCTTTGAATACCACC
>CANGMV010000144.1 GCA_947454745.1 Bacteroidota bacterium
CCAGTCGCTAAAATTTTAGTTTTTAAATCGGCAATATCAGCTGCATCAATTAATGGATGTGAAACAGCTGGAATTGGATCCTGCCATACTAATTCTTCTGTGGGCACTTCTGTACCAACATATCTTACAATCGGTCCCATATCACGATGCGTTAACTTAAACCATGCTCTTGCAAAAGCATCAGCAAATTGATCTGGGTTTTCGTAAAAACGTTTTGAAATTGGTCCGTATGCAGGATCGAATCTTAAAGCTAAGTCAGTAGTTAACATGGTTGGAGCATGTGTAATACTTGTGTCATGTGCATCAGGTACTGTTCCAGCACCTGCGCCAGCCTTAGGCTTCCACTGATGTGCACCAGCTGGACTTTTAGTTAATTCCCATTCAAAACCGAATAAGTTTTCAAAATAATTATTACTCCATTTTGTTGGAGTTGTTGTCCAAGCACCTTCCAGACCTGAAGTAATTGTATTCACACCATTTCCGGAATTCAAAGAATTTTTCCAGCCTAAACCTTGCTCTTCAATCGAAGCAGCAGCAGGTTCTTTACCTACATATTTACTTGGATCAGCAGCTCCATGTGTCTTTCCAAACGTGTGACCACCAGCAATTAAAGCAACTGTTTCTTCATCGTTCATTGCCATACGCGCAAATGTTTCACGAATATCACGCGCAGATGCAATTGGATCAGGATTGCCATTAGGGCCTTCTGGATTCACATATATTAAACCCATTTGAACAGCAGCTAATGGATTTTCTAAATCTCTATCTCCGCTATATCTTTTATCTCCTAACCACTCACGCTCATTACCCCAATACACGTCTTCCTGTGGTTCCCAAACATCTTCACGACCACCACCAAAACCGAAAGTTTTAAATCCCATAGATTCTAAAGCACAGTTACCTGCTAAAATCATTAAATCAGCCCAAGATAATTTTTGACCATATTTCTTTTTGATTGGCCATAACAACAATCTTGCTTTATCTAAATTGGTATTGTCTGGCCAGCTATTTAATGGAGCAAAACGTTGCATTCCTGCACCTGCACCACCTCGACCATCTGTAGTACGGTAAGTTCCTGCACTATGCCAAGCCATACGTATAAAAAATGGTCCATAATGACCATAGTCGGCAGGCCACCAATCTTGCGAGTTAGTCATCAAATCAAAAATATCTTGTTTAACAACCTTTAAATCTAATGATGCAAATTCTTTTTTGTAATCGAATTTATCATCCATTGGATTGGTTACTTTAGTATGCTGACGTAAGATATTTAACGGCAATTGATTTGGCCACCAATCTGTGTTTCTTGTACCACGACCTGCACTAGGTTGCATTGCTGGTGATTTTGCAGTTGCTCCTGTAAATGGGCATTTGCCTTCAGATGTATTGTTTTCCATTTTTGTAAAATTTTAAATAGATTAAACGCGAAAATACACCCTTTTGTTTATTGAAATAGTAAATAAATATTACAATAATTAATTTAAAGATTTATACAGAAACAAGTTAGAAAAGTTAAACAAAAGGATAGGTCTCTTCGTTTTTCCCTCTCGGGATTTAGCTCACTGCGTTCGCTTAATCCTGTTTTCCTCACGGGAGTTAGCTCACTGCGTTCGCTTAATCCTGTTTTCCTCACGGGAGTTAGCTCACTGCGTTCGCTTAATCCTAGTACCATCATAGGATTTAGCTCACTGCGTTCGCTCAATCCTGTTTTCCTCACGCCCCCCAGACGTGTACGCTACCGGACTGCGCTACCACCCGAAAAGTAGAATAAACGCTAAAATTGCGCTTTTTGGGGAGCAAATATAGGGTCAAAAACAAAAAAAGAAGGTATATTGCATTAAATATTATTGACTCAATGACAACGCTATTCAAGCAGGTCAAAATCGCAGATACTAAGTCGCCTTTTAACGGCCAGATTAAAGATATTCTTATTGAGGATCACAAAATAGTTTCCATTACAGAACAATTTTCGGGAAAAGCAGACCAAACACTCCAAGGGGAATCTTTTGTAGTAAGTCCAGGTTTTGTTGATCCATTTGTACATTTTTGTGACCCAGGTATGGAGCATCGTGAAAATTTAGCTTCTGGAGCAAATGCTGCACAACAAGGAGGATATACCACTGTATTTGCTTTGCCCAATACACAACCAGTTGTTGACACAAAATCATTGGTAAACTATATTAAGCAAACTTGCCAAAATTTACCAATTCATGTGTTGCCAATGGGAGCAATATCAAAAAAATTAGAAGGCAAGGATTTAGCTGAGATGATTGATATGTATAATAACGGAGCAGTTGCTTTTAGTGACGGACTCTACCCTGTTCAATCTACTTTATTATTTTTAAAGGCTTTGCAATATGTGAAGGCTTTTGATGGCGTTGTTATACAAATGCCTATTGATAAAAGTTTAGGTAGTTTAGGTTTAATGAATGAAGGCATCCTTTCTACAAAATTAGGATTGCCAGGTATTCCTTCTATAGCCGAAGAACTTATCATTTCAAGAGACATTGAATTATTAAGATATACGCAATCAAAATTACATATCACTGGAGTGAGTACTGCAAAGGGCATGGCCATGATTGCAGCAGCTAAAAAGGAAGGTTTACAAATATCATGCAGTGTAACACCTTATCATTTATTTTTTAGTGAAGAAGATTTAAGTAATTATGATACCTTATTAAAAGTTTTCCCACCATTAAGAACCAAGAAGGATCAAGCCGCTTTATTAAAAGCAGTTGAAGATGGAACCGTAGATTGTATCAGTTCACATCATATGCCACAGGATTGGGATGGCAAAACAATCGAATTTGAAAATGCAAAAGCAGGAATCGCTAGTATTGAAACAAGCTTTGCAACCATTCAACATTTACTTCCTCAATTAACAGAGCACCGTTTAGCTGAATTATTCTCTTCTAATGCACGAAGTATATTTAGTCTTTCCGAAGCTAATATACAAGAAGGAGCAGATGCAGAGATTACGATTTTTTCCAAAAAGCAAAATACTTGTTTAAGTAAGAAAGACTCATATAGCAAGTCGGCAAATTCTCCTTTTTGGGATACTACTTTAAATGGTAAAGTAATCGGCACTTATGTAAAAGGTAAATTGCACTTAAACAATTAAATAAATAATAATAATTAAAATCCAATATGGAAAATCAAGTAACCTCTCATATTATCAAAGGCGTAATTTTAAGTGCCATCTCGATTGTATTTGCAATCATTATCTATGTTTTCAATTTATATGACATGAGTGCATTAACTTATGTAAGCTATGCACTCTTTTTAGGTGGTTTAATTTATGGAGCTATTTTGTATTCAAATCAAAATAACAACAATGTGACTTTTGGAAATGTTTTCGCACACGGATTTAAAACAACTGCAGTTGTAATCGTAATTACTGCTATCTACACAGTAGTATCTGTGAAATTTTTATTTCCTGATATGTTGGATAAAATTTTAGAAATCTCAAGAAAAAAGATGGCAGAGAATCCAAAAATGACTGATGAGATGATTGAACAAGCAATTGATATGACTAGAAAATATTTTGTTCCATTTGCTTTAGGCGGAACAATTATTGGAACTGGTGTTTTAGGTGCAATCGGATCTGCTATTGGAGCAGGTATCGCAAAAAAGAATCCTAATCCATTTTCAGATAACGCAGCTTAATTGCTGAATGATAAATTAACACTATGCAAATTTCAGTAGTCATACCCTTGTTTAATGAAGCCGATTCATTGCCCGAATTAATGCAATGGATTGATAATGTTATGCAAGCCAATCATTATAATTATGAAGTAATAATGGTGGATGATGGTAGTGATGATGAAAGCTGGTCTGTTATCGAAAAATTAAGACTACAATTTCAGTCGTTAAAAGGAATTCGTTTTCAACGTAATTATGGCAAATCAGCTGCATTGAATGAAGGTTTCAAAGCAGCCCAAGGTGATATTGTAGTAACCATGGATGCCGATTTGCAGGATTCTCCCGATGAAATTCCTGAATTCTATGATATGATTATGAATCAAGGATATCATTTAGTAAGTGGTTGGAAAAAGAAACGTTACGATAATACCTTCACTAAAAATATTCCTTCCAAAATTTATAATGCAGTTGCACGTAAAAGTTCAGGTATTATTTTACATGATTTTAATTGTGGTATTAAAGCCTATCAATTAAAAGTGGTAAAGAGTATTGAAGTATTTGGAGAAATGCATCGCTATATTCC
>CANGMV010000145.1 GCA_947454745.1 Bacteroidota bacterium
CCAACAATAAAAAGGAGTAGTAAGTGTTTCATTCAAAATGAATTTTAAGTAGCAAAAAAAAGTCCAGACGAATCTGGACTTTAAAGTTATGTTAGTTTAGCGAATTAAAACTTAATGGCTAATTTGGTAAACAATCTTAAACCATTGTACCCCATTTGAACACCATCCCATGGGCCACCTGTTTCGTTGTCACCGGCCCAGCCTTTGGCTTGTGGGTTTACAGCAAAATCAGGATGTACATTAAAGATATTATCGGCTCCTAAAATAAGCGAAGCTTGTTTACACATTTTAATGTTCATGTAAATATCGGTAGTGAATTTTCCTTTGTAATTGAATACTTCAGGTACTAAAGTATTGCCACTCGCATCAGCATCGGCAGGTACTTGAGGATTGATACCGTCGCCATTCACTCCAAATCCAGTTAATGCTAAATCGCCAAAGTAAGTAACTCTTGCACCAATGCTTACGCGATTTTTAGTGTAATCGAAACTTGCAGAGAATTTAGATTTTGGAGCAGATGCTTTTAAGAAATACTTTTCACGATCATTAAAGAAAGTGTTTGCATTGTATTCGTTGGTATTTAAAGCACTAGGTACATGAATGTCGTCGATAGTAATGCCTTGGAAATTGGCAACTAACAAAAACTTGTAACGTTCGGTTTTAGAAATCTTATGTTGGTAGTCAGCAACAAAATCAATACCTGTATTTGTAGTGTTTACTGCATTGGCAAAAAACTGAGCAGTAGCAACGCCCAATGTATTTAATTTATTTGTTAGAGCGGTAGGTAAGCTTGCGTCAGATGCACTAAATAATCCTGATAATACCACACGGTCTTTCATTTTAATACTATAACCGTCTACAGTGAAAGTTAATTCCTTAGCTGGTTTCCAAGAGAAACCTAAACTCATATTATTAGAAGTTTCTTGCTTTAAGGAAGGGATTCCTGCTAATTTAGTGAGTGGGTCATTGTTGTTCGCAATTCTAGATTGTACCAATTCCCCGCCAGAGAAAGAAGTTAAAGTGTTGCTGAAGTATTTTTGTTGTAAGGAAGGTGCACGGTATCCAGTACTAAATGATCCTCTAACGTTAAAATTGTCAGTTAATTTATATCTGAAAGAAGTTTTAAAAGTGCTCACCGGTCCAAAGTCCGAATAGTTCTCTAAACGAATCGCGCCAGTTAACAATAATAAATTAGTAGGTGTGTATTCCACGTCACCATAAATACCACCCACCCAACGGTGTGCATTTACTTTATCGTCGGGACTAAAGCCAGGGAAGCCTTGTGAGCCTGGTGCTTGTTGTAAACCAAAACTATTTGGATAGGCGTTGTAGGAAGCCAATTCACCTTGGAAAATTTGGTATTCCTCGAATCTTAATTCACCACCATACGCCACTTTTACCCCACCGTTATTTACTTTACCAAATTGCTTTGATAAATCTAAGTTAGAAGTGTTTTGTAAAAAATTGAATCCGCCATCATCAAAATGAGTTTGAGTGATATTGCCAATATTAGAAGCATTAAAAGTACCATCGCCATAATAGTGGAAGTTGTTACGGCCAGTAGTATTGCTAATATCAAAATCCCATCCATTTGCAGTCACACCCGAGAAGCCACCCGTTAAAGAGATATCGTCGATTTTAGTTTGAATATGTGGGTTGAAAGTAGTGTCACCAGCACCTGTTGCAAACATAATGCTAGGTACATATATTAAATTGCCTTTTGCATCTACAGGGAAACGAGTTGGTTTTGCCGACCAGTTACGTGTGTAAGCGTAAGCATCTGAATTTTTTGTATTGTAACCACCAAAAGCATAAAACTTAGTTTTATCATTAATAGGTAATTCCATATTAAACATTGCACCAACCGATTGCATAGAACCATCACCAAATGCGCGTCTCCAAGTGTTGGTTGGTAATCCTTCGGGTTTAGTAATATCATCGCTAGAAGCTTGACGGAATGTTTTTCCTTGGTCAAGTACATCCAATGAAATATTAATAAATCCACCTTGTTTACCTAAATCAAATCCACGATTGGCAGAGAATGATTTGGTAACTCCGTCAATAGGATGAGAGGTTAAATATTCTTTTTGATTCTTAAACTGATAAGTGTTGTATTTTTTATCATCATAGCCTGCAATACCAGTAGAGATGTTCCACTCTCCAGTGTTTTTTCTTAATACAATATTCATAACACCTGCAATGGCATCCGATCCATATTGCGCCGATGCACCATCTCTTAAAATTTCAATTCTATCAACAGCCGATTGAGGAAATCCGTTTAAATCTACCCCTGAATTTCCACGACCTCTTGTACCGAATAAGCCTACAAATGCTGTAGTATGTCTGCGTTTCCCGTTAATCAATACCAATGTTTGATCGGGGCCTAAACCTCTTAAAGTACCAATATCAATATGATCGGCACCATCAGCACCCGATTGTTTATTATAGTTAAAGGAAGGGGCAACAAAATTTAAAGTAGAAGTCAAATCCATGCGGGCAGTGTTCACACCTACGTCCGATAATTTAATCACATCTACAGGAACTGGAGATTCTGTTTTTACACGACCAGCTCCACGACTACCAACTAAAATCACTTCTTGTAAATCGGTAGTAGTAGCAGTTAACACAACATTTAAATTGGCACTTGTAACATTCAATTTTTTAGTTTCAAAACCAATTGAACTGAATTCTAAAATTGAACCCACTTGAGTATTAATAGAAAATACGCCGTTTTTATCGGTGGTAACTACTGCTTTGCCCGACGCAGATTTTACAGTAACTCCATCCAAATGATTTCCGTTTTTATCAGAAACTGTTCCAGTTACTTTTTGTGCTTGAGCAAATGAACAAATTGTTAAGAGCATCAAGAAAAAAGTAAAACGAATGGGCTTAAAAATGATATGCATAAGTGTGAATTTTAACTGAATTTACCACTTTTTCTCATTTTCAGCATCTTAACGAAGAATTAATTACTTTTAAGCTTATTATAAGCTACATAAGAATCCCCATGGATAAAATTTTAAAAGATATAAATAATTTATATAAGACTATTCATTCAACTGAATGGGATCAGATTAGTAAAATACCGCAAAGCGGTGGGGATCGTATTTATTTTAGAATCCTACAAGGGGATCAGTCTTGGATTGCTACTTATAATTTGAACTTAAGAGAGAATGATACTTTTATATATTTTGCGCATCATTTCTCTGCAAAGGGTTTGCCTGTACCGAAAGTATTGGCAGTGAATGAAGATAAGTCCATATATATACAAGCCGATTTGGGGAGTGTTTCCTTATTAGATGTATTAGAGAAAGAAGGTAAAACGGAACATGTGTTTTCCTTGTTTCAAAAAAGCTTGAAAGCGCTAGCCAAATTGCAAGTGGAAGGCGGAAAAGGATTGGATTATAATTATTGTTTAACCTCGAAAGAATTTGGGAAACATTCTATTTTAACCGACTTGCTTTATTATAAATATTATTTCTTAGACACTTTACAATATCCCTACGATAAGCAAGCACTGATTGACGAATTTGAGTTATTGAGTGATCAGTTAGCGAGTAAGGAAATGAATCATTTTTTATTTCGCGATTTTCAAAGTAGAAATATTATTGTAAACGAGGATGAGGTTTATTTTATCGATTTTCAAGGAGGTATGCAGGGTGGATTGTCTTATGATGTAGCTTCCTTATTATGGCAAGCAAAAGCAGAACTGTCCAACGAATGGAAGGAGCAATTAGTGGACTATTATATTAGTGAAGTACAAAAATTATTGCCTACGCCATTGGATGTTGTGAAGTTTAAAAATCAATACAATGGATTTGTATTACTTCGTTTATTGCAAGTGTTGGGTGCATATGGTTTTAGAGGTTTATTTGAACGTAAAGCACATTTTTTAACTAGCATTCCTTTGGGCTTAAAAAATTTAAAAAACTTTTTATCCATTTCGCCTATAAGTAAAGATACACCTGTGTTTGCAGGTATTTTAAACTGGATGGTTTCCGATGAAGTGGTACAGAGATTTACGCCTACTATTGCATCTGAAAAAACTCCATTGGTAATAACAATAAATAGTTTTAGTTATAAGAAAGGGTTGCCTACAGACGCTTCAGAAAATGGCGGTGGTTTTATATTTGATATGCGCGGTATTTTA
>CANGMV010000146.1 GCA_947454745.1 Bacteroidota bacterium
AACGATAAGGAATTAAACACAAGTATCAAAAATGCATTAAGTAAATATGGTATCAACGATTTGCATTATGAATTTGCAGTAACGGATCGGAAAGGTAATATCGAAATTAGAAGTAGAAAATTTGAAGAAGCATTTTCGGACGAAGTGAATAGTTTAGAAGTTCGTGTTTCGGTAATTCCACAAGACATCATAGAACCAGTAGGGCCTTTTGAGACAATAATTATCTTAGTCCCTAAAGTGAGACTATATTTATTACATTCCTTGCAATGGGTTATCATAGGTGCATTCTTGTTTGTATTAATTGTATTGGCGGCCTTTTTTATAACCGTACGATCCTTAATGACGCAGAAAAAATTAAATGAAATCAAAAGAGATTTCATTAATAATATGACGCATGAATTAAAAACACCTTTAGCTACGATTTCATTGGCTGTAGATGCGTTAAAGAGTCCTAAAGTACAAAGCGAAGCAAAGTCAGTGGATTATTTTAGCACTATTATAAAGGAAGAAAATGTGCGTATGAATAAACATGTAGAAGTGATATTACAAGCCGCGCAATTAGAGAAGAAAGAATACAAATTAAATAAACAGCCTGTAGATATACATGATTTGTTATTTGGTGTATTGGATAGCTTTAAATTACAGTTAGATGCGAAGCCTTCACAAATTCACACCAATTTTGATGCAGATCCATCCGAAATTGAAGCAGACGAAGAATATTTATTGCACGTATTTTCAAATTTGATTGACAATGCAATTAAATATTCAAAAGATACTATCGACTTAACTATAACTACACTTTCATTACCAGCCGAAATTCAAATCATTATCGAGGACAAAGGAATTGGGATGGATGCCGATACTACCAAGCATATATTTGAAAAATTTTACAGGGCTCATACAGGAAATGTACACAATGTAAAAGGGTTTGGATTGGGCATGAGCTATGTGAAATGGGTGATTGACATTCACAAAGGAAAAATTAAAGTACAAAGCCAAGAGGGTATAGGAACGAAAATGATTATTACTTTACCTGTGGTTTAATCCAAAATAAAGAGCCATCTCCATAACTTAAAAAGCGATATTGATTTTGCAATGCATGATCATAAACGGCTTTCCATTTGTCGCCAGTTATAGCAGCAATAATCAAAAGCAGAGTAGACTTTGGTTGGTGAAAATTGGTAACCAATGCATCACAAATTTTAAAAGTATAGCCAGGTGTAACCATTAATTGTGTTTTAGCAATTAACTTATTTGTTTTGTTTGTAGCCAACCAATTTAATAATGCTTGCATCGACTCTTGAATAGTCATTGAATGCATTGCAAGTTCATAAGCTTCCCATTGACCAAGATGTAGATCATTGGAGTGAATGCTATTTTTATAATTTAGTTCATGTAATGCTACTTTAACACCCATCCAGTATAAAGATTCAATGGTACGCAAACTTGTTGTGCCCACTGCGATGATAGGGTTATTTACTAGGCCAGCATTTTCACTTAAGTACTGAATTAAGGCTGCATCTACTTCTAAAAATTCGGCATGCATATCGTGTTCGTCAATCGTATTGGCTTTCACTGGCATAAACGTACCCGCGCCTACATGCAAGGTTAAAAATTTTTGTTGAATATTTTGCTGCTTCAAACTTTCAAAAACCTCATCGCTAAAATGCAAGCCTGCGGTGGGAGCCGCAACTGAGCCCTCTTCAATCGCATAAGTGGTTTGGTATCTGTCTTTATCTTCTTCGTTTGCTTTTCGTTGTATATAAGGAGGCAGTGGAATATTCCCAATGCTAGTTAATATTTCAGAGAATGTATATTCCATGTGGTCCCAGGAAAATTCAATAATAAATTTCCCTGCTGTTTGTTTTATTTTTTTTGCATGGATGATTACTTTTTTTCCATGTATGGCTACCTCTTTTATTAATACATCTTCTTTCCACTTTTTAGCACCACCTACTAGGCAATTCCATTCAACCTTTTGCGTTGCTTGCATGGCAAGAAGAACGGGTGTGAATGCTTCAGTAGGTTCTAAGCAAAAAATTTCAATTGTACTTTTGCTTTTTTCTTCACCACTATTTTCAGTAATATTCGAATTGCTCGGTTTGTTGAATAATATTCTCGCAGCAATCACCTTACTATTATTAAAAAGTAAAGTCGATCCTGTTGGAATTTGTTTTGCAATATGTGCGTAGGTTGTTTCTGCAATAATGGACTGGTCCCAAACCAACAGTTTACTATCTGACCTATTGCTGGCTGGAGAATAGGCGATTTGCGCATCAGGCAAGTTATAGTCAAAGTCTTGAATGGCTAATTTGGGTTTTGTAAACATGGGGCAAAGGTACATTCGCCTTGTTTTATAGCCTAATTCACCAGTTATAAACCTTAAAAATGGGGTTATCCACAGTATTTCACAGCATTAAAATGAGAAAATAGGCTAAATATGAGTCAAATCCTTGCTATGACTGATTATTAGGCCGGTTTATTACTTGTGGAAAACTACAAGGGCCTATTTTGCCATTAAAAGTGGTAAAAAGTGTTATTTTGTGTGAACAAGTGGTAAAAATCACGTTAATTATTAACAATGACAGGCTTTCACGGAGAATATCAATCAACTATCGACGCTAAAGGGCGTTTCCTAGTTCCTGGCAGTTTGAAAAAACAGCTAGCGGAAGGGGAGACGCGTTTTATTGTTAGTAGAGGATTTGAAAAGTGTTTGACGCTTTATCCGATTGGAAGCTGGCAGAAGATATTAGACAAGATTAGCCAGTTGAATGACTTTGATCCTAAAGTGCGTCAGTTTAGACGTCAATTTTTGGGTGGAGCAACCGAAGTGGAAATGGACAGCGCAGGCCGTTTATTATTACCTCCTACTTTAAGAGAGTTTGCTTTACCTGGTAAAGAGATTGTGTTAGCTGCTGCATTAGATCGTTTTGAGATCTGGGATGCAAGTTCTTATAAAAAGCTCTTTGAGGATTTCTCTGCAGATGAATTTAGTAATCTGGCGCAAGAAGTAATGTCAGGCATTCATAAAAACGATTAAGGAAAAGCGATGACCAACCCTACATCCAACATTCCGCAATCTGATTATCATGTACCGGTATTATTTCACGAAACAATGGAGCATCTTAACATCGTCCCTGATGGTGTTTATGTAGATGCAACATTTGGTGGAGGTGGACATAGTCGCGGCATTTTATCGAAGCTAGGACCTAAGGGTCGCTTAATTGCTTTTGATCAAGATGCCGATGCAAAAAACAACTTGCCAAATGATGACCGTGTTTTATTTGTACCAGAAAATTTCAGGTACCTGCAAAGGTTTTTAAGATTGCACAAAATTGACCAAGTGGATGGTGTACTTGCTGACTTAGGAGTGAGCAGTCATCAATTCGACGAAGGTTCAAGAGGCTTTTCCACCCGCTTTGATGGCCCATTTGATATGAGAATGGATCAACGTCAGGATAAGACCGCTGCGCAAGTAATAGAAACCTTTAGTGAAACTGAATTGCACAAAATGTTTGAACAATATGGCGAAGTGACGAACTCGAAAACTTTAGCAAAACATATTGTAGACAATCGCAAGCACGTTAAACTAAATACGGTACAAGATTTTAAAACGCTTATTGCACCTGTAGTAAAAGGAAATCCTAACAAATATTGGGCGCAGGTTTTTCAAGCTATTCGAATTGTAGTAAACGAGGAGATGGAAGTGTTGAAAGAATTTCTTGCACAATTGCCAATGGTGATAAAGCCAGGTGGTCGTGCAGTGATTATCACTTTCCATTCTATTGAAGACAGAATTGTAAAGAATGCTTTTAAAGTAGCGCCCGAAGAAGAAAACAAAACAAACCCATTTCTCTCCAACCCTAGAGAAGTGATTTGGAAGATCATTACAAAAAAACCTGTAGTGGCTTCTGAAAAAGAGATGAAAGAAAACAATCGAAGCAGAAGCGCAAAATTGCGTGCTGCCGAAAGATTATAAACCGTATGTCCGTACCCGAAAAACAAGCCCCTAAGAATGCACTTTAAAGCATTCTAAATTACCAGTGGATTGTCATGAACATTCCTTTCTTTTTGTTCTTGGCATTCATCGCTATTCTTTACATAGCGAA
>CANGMV010000147.1 GCA_947454745.1 Bacteroidota bacterium
CAGCAGGATCAAAGGCAATTTCGAAAGGAAATTTCACCTGACGCTCGAATAATGCACCTATTAAAAATATTCCCGATATGATTAAGGCATTGGGCATTAAAAACCAACCCCAGCTTGCAAATAATAGGCCTAAACGATAATAAGGCACACCGCCTTGCTTTTTTTGGTACAAGCAAAATATCCACCAACAAATCACCGAAGTCATAATAGCAATGATTAAAGCTGGCTTAGGGAAAAGGCCCTTGTAAATGCCAAAGGAGAAGCCCAAAACGCTTAAAAGGAACATAAATTGGCTAATACGATCCACGTTTTTATAGTCAGGACTTTTGCAAACAATGATATAGTCGAATATGCGCATAAAATGTGTTTATGAGATAGGTAAATTTTGGTGCAATTTAAGCCCATTTGGTTAACTTTGTGTCATGAAGAAAACGCATATTATATTATTGGTACTCATTGCAGTTGCAATCGTGGTACTTATTAGCTATACTGGCGATTTAAGCAGTTATGAAACAGTGGGTTCGGCTAAGCAAAAACCAGGTAAATTTTTGAACTTAATTGTAAAGATGGACAAATCGGTTCCGGTGGAATACGATCCAGTGAAAGATCCTAATTTTTTAAAGTTTGGTGTGCAGGATAGTTTAGGAGGAAAAATAAATGTAGTATATCATAACACCATGCCAACGGATATGGAAAAATCGGAGCGATTGGTATTAAAAGGAAAAGTACAAGGCGATGTTTTTGAATGTTCTGCTATTGTATTAAAGTGTCCTTCAAAATACAAGGACAATCCGAATGCCAACAAAAATCAACCAGTGGTATTTACTAACTAGGACTTTTGGAGTTTTTTAAATTATTATTAGAAACATATAGATGAATACATCAACTAACGCCGCAACGGTGCAATTTATTGGAGAACATTTATTGCCTGGGCAAATAGGTTATTTTTTAACAATCCTTTCATTAGTGGCTTCCTTGGTAGCCACTTTTGCTTTTGCTAAAGCTTTTTATGCAAAGGAAATGAGTGCCGAAAATGAATGGAAACGTTTAGCCAATATTGCATTCTTAATTGAATCGGTGTCAGTGTTCGTGTGCTTTATTATATTGTTTTATGTGATTTCAAATCATCAATTCGAATATAAGTACGCGTATATGCATAGTGATAAGCATATGCCTACTGAATATTTATTAAGTTGTTTTTGGGAAGGCCAGGAAGGAAGTTTTTTATTGTGGAGCTTTTGGCATTGTGTGCTAGGATTGTTGGTGATAGCGCGTTCTAAGCACTGGAAGAACAATTCTTATGGCGTAATGATGGTGTTAAACTTTACCCAGTTTTGTTTAGCAACTATGGTAGTAGGTTTGTACTTTTTTGATTTCAAATTAGGTAGCAGTCCATTTGTAATGTTGAGGACCGAAATGAATTGGCCCATTTTATCGCGTCCCGATTATTTACAATTAATTAAAGACGGTACTGGTCTGAATACATTATTACAGAACTATTGGATGGTAATACATCCGCCAATTTTATTTTTAGGATTTGCCTCTACTAGCATTCCATTTGGTTTTGCAGTAGCAGGGTTATTAAAGAAAAAGAATGATTGGATGACCACAGCTTTGCCATGGGCTACTTTTTCGGCAGGCATTTTAGGATTAGGTATTATGATGGGTGCTGCGTGGGCATATGAAAGTTTAACCTTTGGTGGATACTGGGCATGGGATCCGGTAGAAAATGCTTCCTTAGTACCTTGGTTAACTTTGGTAGCCGCTATTCACACTGCAATCATTTATCGCAAAACAGGAACTAGCTTAAAAGCCACGTATTTGTTTTTTGGCATTAGCTTTTTATTAGTAGTGTATTCCACTTTCTTAACACGTAGTGGTATTTTAGGTGACACATCGGTGCATGCATTTACCGACCTAGGAATGAACGCGCAGTTGTTGGCGTTTTTAGTAGTCATGGTGGTGCCATATTTTACTTTATTTATAGTTAGATATAAATCATTAACCGAGCCAGCAAAAGACGATGCAGTAGACAGTAGAGAATTTTGGATGTTGGTGGGATCCTTGGTATTGTTTTTATCGGCGGTTGTGATTATTGCTATTACTTCAATTCCTGTTTTTAATAAAATATTCGGCACTAAAATAGCGCCACCCGAAGACCCAGCGTTTGCGCACAATCAAGTGCAAGTATTCGTAGCGATCATAATTGGTTTATTAACAGGAGTTGGTCAATATTTAAAATTCAAAGGAACTCCAGGAGCAAGTTTTTGGAAGAGCATGCGTTTGCCATTTGTGATTACCGCAATAATAAGTGCAGTGATATTTGTATTTGTTGGTATAGGCTTTACTGAAAAAGGAGTAGGATTTTTAGCTGCATTATATTTGGGAACTGTGGCTGCTGTATTTGGTGTGGTTGCCAATGCGCATTATTGGTTGGTAGTATTAAAAGGAAAAATGAAATCGGCTGGAGCAAGCATTGGACATATTGGATTTGGATTGGTGTTGGTGGGAATTTTTCTTTCCTCTTCCAACAAAACAGTTTTAAGTTGGAATACAACAGGTATTAATGTTTTACAAAGCAATGGCAGTGTAAAAAATCCTGCAGGCAATCCGATGGAGAATATTACTTTGTTCGAAGGCATTGCAACGGACATGGGTAAATACAATGTTACTTATGTGCGTGACACAGTAGACAAATTAGAAAAGAAATTTTTTGAATTAAAATTTGCAGCAAAAGGAGCGAAAAACGAAGCCGCTAAAGATTCCTTTTATCTATATCCCGATGTTTTAAAAAACAATAAAGGCATGGAGGGATTCTCGGCCAATCCTGCATCCAAGCATTATTGGAACAAAGACATTTTTGTATACGTAACTTCATTCCAAGATCATTCAAACGAGGACACAATTCAATTTAAGCCACACAATATTAAAATTGGCGACTCGGTATTTTATAGCAATGGGTATGTGAAATTGGAAAAAGTATTGGTCAATCCAAATGCACACCGACCTGAGGGTAGCAATGAATTGGTATTGCAATTAGTAGTGCGCAGCAAAGAAGGCTTGGAGTATCAAGCGAATCCTGCCATTAGTTTACAAGGCATGAATATGCGCATGGTGCCTGACACTATTAAAGCACAAAACTTAATCGTGAATTTTAATAAAGTGGTGGATCAGCAAAAAGGATTATTGGAAATTGGCATAAAAGAATCTTCGGCATTATCCAATTTAATAACTTTGAAAGTGTATGAATTTCCATTTATTAATGTGTTGTGGATTGGCGTAATTGTTATGACAATGGGATTTGCTTTGAGTACTTATGCAAGGGTGAAAAAATTAAAATGAAAAAAGCGTTAACCTATTTATTGAGCTTTGTTTTGTTGGTGATGAGCCAGCAAAAAGCAATGGCACAAAAAGGTGTTTTTGATACCTTAAGGGTAAGCGCTTTTATTACGCCCGAAGGTGATACGATTCCAGAAGCATGGCTTCCAACCGTGGAAGTAAAGTCCATCATGACGAGCAAGCTTAAAAATTATTGGCAAAATTGGACAAGATTAAGGAATGCCGTGTACGTAACTTATCCTTATGCATTAAGGGCAAGTGTGGTGATCAACGAAGTAAACGCACAACTCGCCAATGTGAAAGACGAGCAATTAAGAAGAAAAATTATTAAGGCACGTGAAAAGGATTTAAAGCGTGATTTTGGCGATAAAGTGACCAATCTTTCTGTATATCAGGGCAAGGTTTTAATGAAACTTATTAATCGAGAAACAGGCAATAACTGTTATGAATTAGTAAAAGAATACAAGGGAGGATTTAATGCAGGACTTTGGCAAACGGTTGCCTTTTTATTTGGCAGTAGCTTAAAGCAACAATACGATCCCAAAGGGGACGATCAAGAAATTGAGAAATTCGTGCAAGAAGTGAGAAAATTATACGGATATCGAGGTTAATCAGCCCTTTATGGCCTAGGTTTTTGAGGCAGGTTTTTGTACCTTTACGCGAATAGCGTGAATTATTATGAGTGAAGAAAAAAGTCTGAATTTTATTGAAGAAATTATTTCCCAGGATCTTGCATCTGGAAAGTATGATACTATA
>CANGMV010000148.1 GCA_947454745.1 Bacteroidota bacterium
AAGTTACCGCTAAAAAAGATCGTAGCTACTTTCGAAAAATTACCAACAGCACTTCCGTTAAATCCAAGTATAACGGAACCGTGCATACCTGCTGCAATCACTTGTCCTTTAGTGTATTTAGGTGTCGTACAACCACAACCTACCATAACATTGTCAATCGTGATAGGTGCACCACTAATATTTTCAATATCTACTGCAAATTCAGTTGTCTTACCGAAAGTAATCTTACCCATATCGTAATTGTCATTTGTAAATTTCAATACTTTGGTAATATCTGTTTGAACTGGTGCAGTTTGTGCATGTGCATTCAAAGTACCTAGAACAAATAAAGCTGCTACTAAAATCGATTTCATAATTATTATAATATAGTATAAAGGTAATTTAATCTGCCAACTCCCCAAATTTTCCATTTTCATAATCTTCAAAAGCCTGCATAATTTCAGCGCGGGTATTCATCACAAAAGGGCCATGCGCTGCGATGGGTTCTCTTAAAGGTTCCCCCGATAGAATTAATACGATACTATCTTCAGAAGCTTTCACTGTAAAGGAATCACCTGTATTGGTAAATAAAGCAAAATGATCTAAAGGCACATCCTCAGTACCATTCACGATCACCGATCCTTCAATCACCAATAAACCTGTATTATAATGAGGAGGAAAACTAAAACTCGCTTCTCCACCATTTTTCAATTTGGCATTCAACATGTGTACTGGAGAAAAAGTAGTAGCAGCACCAGGATTCCCTTCATAATTTCCAGCAATAACTTCCACCTCCCCTCCATTATTAGCAACCAAAATTTTAGGAATCTGTGCATTGGTAATGGCTTGATACTTTGGTGTACTCATTTTATCCTTTGCGGGCAAGTTCACCCACAATTGAACCATTTGAAAATCTCCCCCTGTTTTACTAAACTCCTCACTATGGTATTCTTTATGTAAAACACCACTTGCGGCAGTCATCCATTGTACATCTCCTTCAGCAATCACACCTCCACCTCCACCACTGTCATGATGCGCTACACTACCTTTATAGGCAACAGTCACTGTCTCAAAACCTCTATGCGGATGTACACCTACTCCTTTAGCTTTACTAGGGCTAGGTGGAAAATAAAATTTAGCTCCATAGTCTAACATAATAAATGGATCCATACGCTGCATGGTAAGTCCATACCCACTAGGTATAAAATTATGGACTCTAAAACCATCTCCAACATAGTGTGGTTCCCTTGGAGCCAACACCATCTCTACTTGTTTAACTGACATAAAACAGATTTAATTAATGTTACAACATCAATTACCATGCCAAACTTGGTTTATTAGGCTTGTAAGCGAATTTTCATAACTACTTTTCTAATTTTCCCTTCTCCAATCATGGGCGCATGTACATCATCGGGAAAGTAAATACCAAACTGACCTGGATATAATTTAAAGAAAAAATCGGGTGCATCTTCGTAAAACAATACATCCTTCTTAGCATCATATTCTCCTCTTGGTTCTACACAAGTTAAACGTGATTTATAACCCACTGTTTCAACGCCACCAAAAACATATTGAATATCAATGTAGGTATTATGGCATTCAAATTCTGAAGTAGAATCCAACATAGCCACAGCCTCATCATTCACTATCATTGCATAAATATGATCCCCATCAATTTCATACTTACCCGGTTTCATGGTTTCAAAATCGGTGGCGCTTAAATATGCAAATGCTTTTTCAAATCGAGGATGTATCGCTACATATTTATTGATATTATTTAAATCGTCAAGTATCATTGTACTATTTTTTATTTTTTAAATGACTATTAGTTTTTGGCGCAGGATTTGCTGTTGTATTCTTCGGTGCATTAGGTCCCGGTCTTTTACTATCTGTCGATTGCTGCGCAATCTCTTCAACGACTAATAAATCAACCAAATCAATATTCATCGGCAACTGCCCCACTTTCACAATCGCACGCTTCCCTTTAATTTCCAACACTTCACCTACTTGATAATTCTTTTTTAACTTCACTGTTGCTCCAACAACAATTGGCGCATTGGTTTCTTTAAAATTTTTGTCCACTTTCTTCGCCAATTTATTAATTACAATGGCATCATTCTTTTTAAACAAGACATTAAACAAGGTCTTCATCACTTCCTCTTTCTTATCGGTCTTCTTCCAATCCAAAGCAATTTGTTTCAACTGCCTTTCCATATCCTTATTGTAGGCGAACTTTTCTTCCGCTACCCTATTTTGTTCCTTTAATAAACTAATTTGTTGATGGTGTTTTTCCTTGTCTAGCATTTGTTGAAGGGAATGCTTTAAGGCATCATTCTCTTTTAATTTTTTATGTAGCTCTTTTCGTTCTTGTTGCACCAATTGCAAATCCTGTTCGGTTCTATTTAATAATTTATCCAACTCAAAATGATGGGTATCGACCAATTTACGTGCACGATTTATTAAATTCTTAGGCAAGCCTATTCTTTCTGCAATCGCAAAAGTGTAGGAGCTGCCTGGCTTTCCAATTACCAACTGATAAAGGGGTTCTAGTTTTACTTCATCAAACTGCATAGCACCATTCACAATTCCTTTATTGTGATTCGCCATTACTTTTAAATTTAAATAGTGGGTAGTCACAATTCCTTGTGCATGTTTATGAGACAATTCTTCCAATATCACTTCGGCAAAAGCACCTCCTAAATGTGGATCCGACCCACTTCCTAATTCATCTATAAAGAACATGGTTTTGCCATTTGCATTTTCAATAAAATGCTTCATATGCATTAAGTGACTCGAATAGGTACTTAACTCAAAAGCCAGGTTTTGAGTATCCCCCAATTGAATAAATAATTGTTTATAAATCCCCATTTGCGAAGTAGGATTCATGGGCACGAGTAAACCACTTTGCATCATTACCTGATTCAGCCCCAAGGTTTTCATGGACACCGTTTTTCCACCTGCATTCGGTCCACTAATAATTAAAATTCTGGCTTCGTCATCTAAGTGTAAATTAACCGGAATGGTTTTTTTACTGGACACTTTATTATACAAATACAATAAGGGATGATAGGCATCAATCAATTGTGAAGTGGCATTGTTTTGCACCATGGGCATATGCGCATTCATATCCACTGCTAATATTGCTTTGGCACGGATAAAATCAAATATGCCGACCATTTGAATATAGCTCAATAGCAATGCCGAATAGGGTGCTAAGTTGGAAGTGAGTTGTCGCAATACTCTTTGCACTTCTCTTTGCTCATCTTGTTCTAAACCGTACAATTCATTATTCAATTCAATGGTTTCCTCCGGTTCAATAAAGGCCGTTTTGCGACTATCACTTTCTCCATGTAAGAAACCTTTTACTTGTCGTTTATATTCCGAAAATACCGCCACCACACGACGTCCATTGCTAAAACTCTCATCAATATCTGCTGTATAACCTGCTTTGGCTAAACGATGAATCACTTTATCAAAAATGCGTCTTAGCTCCTGGCGCTTTTTATACAATTGCATTCTAATTTTCGCTAAATCCTCCGATGCATTGTCTTTTACATTACCACGTTCATCTATTACTTCATCAATACTTTCAATAATGGCTTTTTCATAATAACTGTCACCAATCACTTCGTACAAATTTGCATAAGCCTGCTTGCGTTCTGCATCGAACCATTTATACAAATTACCCGTATGGTCGGCTAAGCGTCTTACTAATAACCATTGCTCTCCTGCTAATTGAGCCCCTGGAATGCCTAATAATTTCAAGTCCTTTCGAATATCCAACACAAAGTAGGAAGGAAAATACTGATTGGCTGATTTAATGTATTTGTATTCCTCCGTTTGACTTAATGCCGACTGGATATATTTTAAATGGGTATGTATCCGCATTTCTTCCACCAACTCTTTACCAATAGTAGTTTGACAATGCCCCAATAAAATGGCAGTGATTTTATCAAATTCTAATTGGGTTAGGGCGTTATCGGGATATACTCTCATATTGTTATTAGGCTGCAAATTTACTTAAATAAACATTAACAGCATTTGAACAAATTTAGAGGCAGATTGTTTTAAATTACACACTCATACCCAACTTATGAAAACCATAA
>CANGMV010000149.1 GCA_947454745.1 Bacteroidota bacterium
ATGGTAGCTTTATCCGTTTCAATTTCGGCTAATAAGTCGCCTTTCTTTACGGTATCTCCCACTTTTTTATGCCATGCCGCTATGACTCCTTCGGTCATCGTATCACTTAAGCGGGGCATTAATATAACTTCTGCCATAGGTAAAAGGCTATTTTGTAATTGAGCCGTGAAAATACATCAAAATTGGTTTTTTTCCCACCCATCTCGTCAATTTTTGAGCAAAATGGGGGTAAAACCAAGGCTATTTCCGTAAAACGATGAAAGAATCCACTTTTATTGCCCTTGCGCTAAGCTGTATGCTTTTTTATCGGCCCACATGTTTAAGATTTCAAGGGAACAGATTTTGAAATCCTTCGCCAAGGCACCGTATAATTTTACCACATCTTCTTGTGATAAAGGCAATTCATTCACTGTCTCAAAACGACAATAGTATTGATTCACCAAATTAGTAAAAATAGACCCCGATGGCCATACCTGCGTACCACGATTGGTAATCGTTACTAGTTGAAGTGCATCGGTGATATGTGCTGTGCAGCGATCTGCAATGACTTGTGGTTGCTCATTGCTTTCTATAAAAAAGTCAACTCCTACTATTTTATGATGATCATGTAAATTACTTTGTAGCATTGGATTGTGTTCCAATTTAAAATCAGTTGGCGTTACATAAAAATTAGGCAACAATGGTTTTGGATTGTGTGCAGGTTGTTTTCCAAAATTGTCAATAATCGCTTGTGCAAAAACAGTCGTATTCACCGAAGGAATAGACTTGTCTCCAAAATCACCTGTATGTATTCCTGATTCTAATGTAAACAATAAAGCATTTTCAATCATAATGGCTTGTTCCATTAAACCCAAATGACGCAACATACTTAAGCCACTTAACAATAATGATGTTGGATTGGCAATATTTTTACCCGCAATATCTGGGGCAGTTCCATGCACAGCTTCGAAAATTGAAATATGATCTCCAATATTTGCCGACGGCGCAAACCCAAGTCCACCAACCAATCCAGCACATAAGTCACTCACAATATCTCCCTGCAAATTGGTCAAAACAATCACATCGAACAAATCGGGACGACTTACTAACTTCATACACAAATCATCTACAATTATATCGTCTGCTTTTAATTCCGGATATTCTTTTGCAACTTCTTTAAACACTTCCAAAAACAAACCATCTGTTAATTTCATGATGTTTGCTTTGTGTCCACAAGTAATTCTTTTCGCACCTTTTTTCTTTGCCATTTCAAAAGCATAGCGAATTACTTGCTCACTTCCTGGACGAGTAATAAAACGTCTTCCTAAAGCAACGTCTTGTGTTAGCATATGCTCAATTCCGCCATAGGTATCTTCAATATTTTCTCTAACGATCGTTAAGTCAATAGGAATACCGGCTTTACTAAATACAGTATCAACCCCACTTAGGGTTTGAAAATGTCGATCGTTTGCGTATGTATTCCAAGTTTTTCGAGCCGTTACGTTTACACTCTTCACCCCCTTGCCTTTTGGGGTTTCCATTGGACCTTTAAAAAGGACACCCAACTCTTCAATTGTATCTTTTGCTTCCTGCGTCATTCCATTGCTAAAGCCTTTATCAAAAACCCATTTACCCATATCTACAAATTGATATTCTAAGGGCACTTTTGCAGAATTAAAAACATGAATCACGGCTTCCATGATCTCTGGACCAATTCCATCTCCTTTTGCTACTGCGATCTTCATTTGTATCAATTTTGGGGTATTAAATGCTTAATTATCAACTCAACGCATACGTTTGCGCAAAGGTAACGGACTTAGAGGGTCTTATAAAAAATTAGGACTATTTTTTACCCCACTCGTGTAAATTTTTGGTACTTTTATCCCGCAGTATCCTCTGCGGCACAACAATTGACCGGGCAATCATGATTTCTAAAATATCAGAAGGCATCGAAGTGAGTATTGAGACCTTTTATCAAAAGGATTATAGCAACCCATTGCAAAATGAATACATGTTTGCGTATCGAATTACCATCGAAAATCACAACTCATTCCCCGTTCAATTATTAAGACGTTATTGGGAAGTTTTTGATAGCAATACAGAACAAAGAGTTGTAGAAGGAGAAGGCGTTGTAGGCGTTCAACCCCTTATTATGCCAGGTAAAAATTACCAATACGTAAGCGGCTGTCATTTAAAAAGCGAAATGGGAAAGATGCAAGGCTACTACACGATGGAAAATGTAGAAAACAAATCTTCTATCCATGTGAATATCCCTGCTTTTAAATTGGTAGCCCCAGTTAAGTTGAATTAAATAGCTACGGAGTATACCTAGCCGATTCAAATAATTTTTCAGCAGGCTCGTTTAACAATTGTTCCATCGTCTTTCCGCTGTTTTCTTTACGTTGCATCCAAGCTTCCACAATTTTATACCCCAAATATTTTCCCAAATTTGCAGGAATGTTTTCACCGAATACATCACTGTAAACGCCTTCATTCATAATGGCCCTTGCATCAGCAGGATTGGTAGAATAGGTCAATTTATTATGTAAAAAATAAGTCCAAATTTGTGATTCTTCTTTTTGCAAATTAACCAACTGGAATTGAGTATATCCAAAGCGTATAGAATCAGGGGCATTTGGCATACATGCATTTATAATAAATTGTCTTTTCCCCGCTTCAATGATTTGTGTAATTAAGGGTGCTGCCGTCGTATTTTCAGGAGCAATGTCATTCACCAAATTCTGAATGCTATTTACCGTAATATATTCAGGCGCAAAACGACGACTCAAATAAGTGGGGTAAATAGTTTGAATTCGGTCGGAATAATACCAATTGGAATTGGCCCCTAAATACATTTGCAAACCCAATGCTAATGCGTCTTTGGTAACAATATTGCCATAGGACTCCAAAGGCCCGACAAAGGTCATCACCTTATGTGTTAAAGGATACTTAGGAAAATAAAAATGCAGTCGTTTATACGCTTCTTGCATATTTACTTGCTCCAATTGCATTGCATTTGTTTTTAAAGCATCTTTATAAATTGGAAAATAAGCCCTGTAAAAAGCTTTAATGGCAATGCTGTCTTTTGCTGGATTTACCATTAAAATTTTAGTAAAAAAATCTTCCGCAAAACTGGGATACTTTGTCTTCAAATTGGCGACTTCCTTGCTAATATGTAGAGTATCCATTCCAAAAAAAGCGCTATCAAAACGTACCACTTGCAATGTAAAATTAGGTGCATTTTTTGCAGGGTCTTTACTTACCCCTCCACAACCTAATGAAAGAAAGGCCATGCCAACGAGTAGATATTGAATCTTGAACATGGGTGAAATTACAAAAAAAGCGAGTTTATTTCTGTTAAAACCCGACCTTTGAAATATGAAGATTTGCATCGCACAACAGAATTATCATATTGGCAACTTTGAGCAAAACACCGAAAAAATGTTATGCGCCATCGAAGAGGCTAAAAAACAAGGCGCCGACATTATTTTATTTAGTGAAATGAGTGTTTGCGGGTATCCCGCGCGTGACTTTGTAGAGTTTAATGACTTTATAAATAAATGCTACGAAAGCATCGAAAAAATAAAAGCGGCAGCAACTACTATTGGCGTATTAATAGGGAGCCCCGCACGCAACCCCAATAAAAAAGGAAAGGATTTATATAACGCTGCCTTCTTTTTATACGAACAAAAAATTGTTGCCGAAATTCATAAAACACTCTTACCTACTTATGATGTGTTTGATGAAAACAGGTACTTCGAACCAGCTGATGATTGGAAAGTAGTTCCCTTCAAAGGAAAAAAATTAGCGATCACTATTTGTGAAGATATCTGGAACCTAGGGAACAACCCTTTGTATCGCATTTGTCCAATGGATAAAATGATGGATCAACAACCAGACATTTTATTAAACCTCAGTGCTTCCCCATTTGACTATACACACGACGAGGATCGTAAAGCGACCATTAAAGCAAATGTACTAAAATATAAAAAGCCGTTATTTTATTGTAATGCAATTGGCAGTCAAACCGAAATTGTATTTGATGGAAGCTCTTTGGTATTTGATAAAGATGCGAACCTTTGTGGCGCCTTACC
>CANGMV010000150.1 GCA_947454745.1 Bacteroidota bacterium
CAAATCTTTCCTAATCCAACACCACCAAGTTATAATGGAACCATTGCCGTTAGAGGTTTAATTGAAAACGCTTTAGTGAAAATCACAGACTTAACGGGAAAATTATTATTTCAAACACAGGCATTAGGAGGGCAGGCTATTTGGAATGGTCGCAGTTATGAAGGCAAAAAAGTTGCAACAGGTATTTACTTAGTATTTGTAAGAGACCTGGCAGGAAACGAAAACTCGGTAGGGAAAATAGTGATTGCAGATGGGTATTAATCAACTGCTAAATCAAAGTTTTTAAACATCTTGAAATTCAATATTCCACGCTCCCCGGTAACTACACGATACATAATTTGTCTCACTTTTTTAGTGGGTACTTTTATAGCAGTATCGGCATCATATATGGGGAACTTTCGAAATAAAATTCCTTCCACCAGTTTAAAATCATCCTGACCTCTATACCCTTTACTCAATTGCATATCATTCGTAATATCTGGGAAATAGATAGGTTGTAAACTTTCATTATCCTTGGAGCTAATACTAAAAAGGGTGGTTTTGCCGCTTGGATCTAAAACATAAATAATAATATCCGGAAAACCGTCTTGGTTTAAATCATCAATTTCAGCAGCAAGGACTCTACCTTTTAATTCTAAATTCACTTCTCTTGCATCCGATTTAAAACCAATGGGTCTTACATTCAATACGTTTCTTTCGGGAGATCGATTCATACAAGCTACTTTATAGCCTGCTTTACCAATTTTTAATGTGCTGTCATACTTCGCCATTTTCTGGCCATTAGACACAAATGCAATCAATAAAAAAACGATCGTCAAAATTTTGTACATTCGATAGGTATTTAAAATCAAAGTTAATAGAATCCTGTTAATTTACGCCTCAAACTATATAAGATGTCCTTTTCCATTGATATCCAATCCCTATCCGACTTTAAGCGAATTCGCATTGCCAATCAAAGCATCAATGCGCATATTGATATCATCTCAAAAGGAGGTCTACTCAATAGCTGGGTGAATTCAACATTGGATATTATTGATGGCAATGACTTTGGCCAAGGGTGGGAGAATTTTGAAGCCCATGGATTTAAAAGCGGCAAGATGAATCCTTATTCCTGCAGGTTGTATAATGGGAAGTACGAACATGATCAAAAGCATTACCATGTTGAAAAATTTTATTTAGGAGATCATGCTTTACATGGTGTGTTGTACGATGCCTTATTCGAAATTGAATCCACGCATATACAAAGCGATAGCGCTTATGTAATTTTAAAATATGATTATCATAAGGAAGACCCGGGGTTCCCTTTCGAATACCAAGTTCAAATTAAATGGATATTTTCCGAGGACAATAAAGTAACTGTTCAAACCATCATTCACAATAAGGACCATGTAAGCTTTCCTATGATGGATGGATGGCATCCTTATTTTAGCATTGGCAATAGTATCGACGATTGTACGCTTCAGTTTACCAATAAAGGGATGCTTGCTTATAATGCCGCATTAATACCTACAGGCGAAATCCTAAAAAATAATCAATTTGAAAAAGGGTTAGCCCTTGCTGGAGTTGAGTTAGACAATGGGTTTATAGTAGATGATGAAAACCCAAATTGTATTTTAGAAAATACGAAATACAAATTAGTAATTCATCCCGATCACCATTATCCTTACTTGCAATTGTATACCCCACCAGGAAGAAAAAGTATTGCGATTGAAAACCTGAGCGGCGCGCCAGATTGTTTTAATAATAAAATGGGGTTACATATTATGCAACCCCATTCCACTTGGAAATTAGAGACCCAATTTCAGTTATTTAGTAAGTAACTATAAATTAATCACTGCAGTAACACTAATTTCTACATTCACATTGCGCGGCAATGTTTTAACTGCTACCGTTTCACGAGCAGGAAAATCAGCCGTAAAATAACTACCATACACTTCATTTACTTGTGCGAACAATTGCATGTCACTTAAAAAAATAGTGGTCTTTACAATATGACTAAAATTGATCTTAGCTTCCTCTAAGATAGCCTTGATATTTTCCATTACTTGTTTTGTTTCGGCTTGGATGCTATCCAACACTAAATCCCCTGTTGCAGGATCAAATGCTACCTGACCGCTTGCAAATAAAAATCCATTGGCAATGACTGCTTGGCTGTAAGGCCCAATGGGAGCAGGCACTTTCGTCGTTTGAATGATCTGTTTTGACATATAAATAATATTAGATCCACAATTTCTTAATTTTCTATCAAATACACACTTATTTTTGCAAAACAATTTACACAATTTGGCAACCCTATTATATATTGATACTGCAGGTGAAAAAGCAATGGTAGGCATCAGCAAAGATGCTCAATTACTGGCCTATGCCGAAAATACCACAGCGAATACCCATGCTTCATTTGTACAAGTGGCCATTGAAAAAATGATGGCCGATTCGGATATAACATTACAAGCATTAGATGCCATAGTAGTCACACTAGGCCCAGGTAGTTATACAGGACTAAGAGTGGGCTTAGCAAGTGCCAAAGGGATTGCATATGCACTCAACAAACCCCTTATTGGATTATCCACTTTAGCCTTACTTGCTAACCATGCAAGTAAAAATAAAATAATGTTGGATGGTGAAGATGAAATGCAAGTCTTTAGCATGATCGACGCAAAAAGAATGGAAGTGTTCGGTGCTATTTACGATGTACACCAAAAAAACATACTACCTGAACAAGCAATTATCCTAGATACTGATTACCTAGAAAAATTACTCCAAAAAGGACCCGTCGTTTGTGTGGGAAATGGAGCAACTAAAACAAAAACATTACTGAACAATCCTCATCTTTACTTTATAGAATCAACTTATTCCATTGAAAATCTTATTGAACTAGCAATGGTAAAATGGAATGCTAAACAATTTGAGAATATAGCCTATAGTAGCCCCTCTTATTTAAAAGATTTTTACCAAGCACCTTCTAAGTAGCTTAAGATTAACTAAATAGTAAAAAATTACGCAGATAGTATTCCTTATATCGCAAACAAATATATAATATAAAAATATTATGTTTGATTTTATTGGCGTAACTTTGTAACTGCATTTTTTAGTTCATAACCCCCAAATTGAATTATCATGAATCAATCTTTACCCCAATTGCAACTAGCAAACGGAAAAGCTCCTTTGAAAGTAGATTTGCTACACAGCAAAAAAGCAGCGATGATTTTGAGAGCTTTAAACCACAAATTGCGTCAACAAATTGTAAAACTAATTGACGAACATCAAAAAATGACCGTTACAGAAATCTACGTTAAGTTACGTTTAGAACAATCTGTAGCATCACAACATTTAGCTATTTTAAGAAGAGCTGGTATTGTAATTACCACAAGAGAAGGTAAATTTATTTTTTACACTGTGGACTACAATCGATTAGAACAAGTAAATCAATTTGTTGAACAACTTGTTGGATAATATGACTTTAACAATCGATCAGTTCAAGCAATTGCTTGACGAACCTTCCAATATCATCATTGACACTCGACCAGCAGAGCAATGGATGGATGGTCATATTCCAAACTCATTACATATCACCCCCGCTACTGTGAAATATGCAGTAGCGATGGGGATGATTAAAAGAGATTCTCCTCTCGTTTTTATTTTTGACCCCATTTTAGAAAAGGAAACACTTGCCTATTTTAAGGAAGCTGCATTTTCAAATATCTTGGGATTTTTGCAAGGTGGCTATGATACTTGGTTACAATCAGGCAACAAAATTGATATGTTAATTTCGGTAGAACCTGATGAACTAGCGATGGACATTCCTTTCGATGAATTTCTTATGCCATTGGATATACGTACCGAAGAAGCATTTGAAAAACAACATATTAAAAATGCCGTGTCCTTGCCATTAGCTGAATTTATGGACCCGGGAAGCATGTCTGAGCTAGACGAACATTTTAATATTTACATTATTAGTGAAACTGGCGAAAGCAATACCCTTGCTG
>CANGMV010000151.1 GCA_947454745.1 Bacteroidota bacterium
AATTTACAGGTATTGTTAGCGGCTATTATTTTAGGATTTACATTGAACTATTTTCCAAACCGAGAAAAATATATTCATCGCCTAGGACAATTAACACATTATGTTTTTACAGGATTAAAATATGTAATGTACTTAGCACCCATTGCAGCATTTGGCGGCATGTCCTTTGCTATTGGCAAATACGGATTAAAAACACTTATCCCTTTGGGCAAATTAATGGGTACCATGTATTTAACCATGGCGCTATTTATTTTTATTATTCTGGGATTGATTTTAAAATATTATCAACTCTCTATTTTTAAATTACTTGCGCATATTAAGGAAGAATTGTTGATCGTATTTGGTACTTCGTCCTCCGAACCAGCAATGCCTTCCTTAATGAACAAATTAGAAAAAATGGGCTGTTCTAAATCGGTGGTTGGATTGGTAGTACCTACTGGTTACTCCTTTAACTTAGACGGCACTTCTATTTATTTATCTATGGCTGTGATTTTTATTGCACAATTATACAATGTGCATTTAAGTACCCCTGAACTTATAACCATGATTTTAATTTTAATGCTTACTTCCAAAGGTGCTGCGGGGGTTACTGGGAGTGGCTTTATTGTATTGGCATCTACCCTAGCTTCTTTGCAAAAAATTCCTATTGAAGGACTTGCATTTTTATTGGGTGTAGATAAATTTATGAGCGAGGCACGTGCTATTACCAACATCATTGGAAATAGCGTAGCTACCATTGTAATTGCGAAGATGGAAGGCGAAACCATCCATCACTTACCAGCATCATAAATAAAGAATTATAAAAGTTTACATTGAGAGTAACCCTTTCATTTCACTTGCATATTCACTAGCTGCGATGGCTGCTTTTTCGGCATAGTCGGTGCCACCACTTGCAAAAATAACGGCCCTACTTGCATTCACCAATAAACCCACTGCATCGTTCTTCCCGTACTTCGTAACTTCACTTAAGCTGCCTCCTTGTGCTCCCACACCAGGTACTAATAAAAAATAATTCGGTATTATTTTGCGAATGCTTGCAAACTCTTCGGCTTTGGTAGCACCCACTACAAACATCAACTGTTCGGCAGTACCCCAACTTGCTACTTGTTCTAAAACTGACTCATATAAAAATTGACCGCTCACTAATTTTTGTTGCTCAAAATTTTGACTCCCTGTATTGGATGTTAATCCCAACACAATGGTCCATTTATTTGAGTATGCTAAAAATGGATCAATACTATCCTTTCCCATATAAGGTGCAACGGTAATGGCATCAAAAGGCAATACTTCAAAAAAAGTTTTCGCATACTGCGCCGATGTATTACCAATATCTCCTCGCTTTGCATCAGCTATTGTAAAATGAGTTGAAGGAATATGTGCAAGCGTTGCTTCCATTGCTTCCCATCCTTTTAATCCTTGAGACTCATAAAAGGCAGTGTTAATTTTATAGCTTACGCAATAAGGAGCAGTAGCATCAATAATTGCTTTATTAAATGCAATCACCCCTTCCTTTGTTTTAGGTAAATGGGCAGGCAATTTTTCAATATCAGTATCCAAGCCTACACATAAGTAAGATTGCTTTGAATGAATTTGTTCAACCAATTTATTTTTTGTCATATGCTTACTTTGTACCGTATACAAATACTTTATACCCCCATGCTGGAAGCTGTAATGAATGAATGTCTTTTATGGATTGATGCGTAAATACTTCAAAATAAGTTTTGTCCATTGGCAACGTAGCATCTAACTGAACTTGAGCAGCTTTATCTGATAAATTCAACACAACTACTACTAAGTGATCCCCATTCTTTCTGGAATAAGCCATTACCTGTGTTGGATTATTTACTTTTAATCTTTCAAATACTGCATTTTCTTTAAATGCTGCAATGGTATTTCTCAAATGTAATAAGGTATTATAAAAAGGAGCACGCTCATATTTTTTAAAGCTCATTGAATCTTTTTCAAAAAACGAAACAGCTCTTAACACGGGCTCTTCTTGTCCACTATAAACCAATGGCATGGTTCTGTTATAAGTTTGTGTAAACACCGCAAATGGCGCATGCACTTTGCCGGGCATGGTTGCATAATCAGCTTTGTTCCAAGAGTTCTCGTCATGATTACTTGTGAAATACAATCTCCATGCACCTTTCACATATTCCTTGTCTATTTTATTTAAAACCGTATCTAAAGAAAGTACATCTTTTTTACCTGCAGCAATATCATTCATCACATGAAACTCAGTCCAGCTATAAGTGGCATCAAAACCTGTTTCATGTAATTTCGGATCATCCGCTTCGGCCAAGAAAAATAAACTTCTTTCTTTTCTTAAAGTAGGAATACATTTATTCCAAAAACTATAAGGGACACCCCATGCAACATCCACTCTGAATCCATCAATGGCTGTATGTTTCACCCAATATTGCATAGCATTGATCATGCTATCCTCCATCACCGGATTGTTATAATTTAATTCACGAGTATCGGACCAATCGGCCGTATAAATTGCTTTGCCTGTACTATCACGCTCATGAAAATCAGGATGCGTTGTTAACCAAGGATGATCAGCACCCGTGTGATTCGGAACCCAGTCGATAATTACTTTCATTCCCATTGCATGCGCTTTGGCAACAATAGCATTAAAGTCGTTTAAGGTTCCAAATTCAGGATTCACATCGGTATAACTTGCTACTGAATAATAAGAACCCAATGTGCCTTTACGCCCCTCTTTTGAAATTGGTTGCAACGGCATAAACCATAAAGTCTTAACGCCCATTTTTTGAAGTCTTGGCAAATGTTTAGCAAATGCCTTTAAAGTGCCCTCCTTTGTATATTGACGAATATTCACTTCATAAATATTGCCTTGTTCCATAAAAGCGGGATGCTTTTGCTGAGCCTGTGTGGATACTGCAGCAAAAAGGCAAAGGGAGATGAATAATTTTCTCATAAAATGATTGTTTTAGACCGAACAAATTTAACATTAATAATTGGCTTAACTTTGGGTATGCTAAAAAAACTAATCCTTTATTGCAGCTTCATTTCAGCAATGGTTGCTTGTTCTTCCACAAGCGCTGTAGAGAAAGCCGATAACCCTTTGGACGGAGGCAGGTATTTTATCGAAAACTACATGCAGGGTGATATGAAAAAAGCCCAACAGTACCTTTTGGTGGATACACAAAATCAAGCTTTTTTTGACCAAATGACCAAGGATTATTTTGCCCTGGACAAGGAAGGCCGTATGCAATTAAGACAGGCTTCCATTCAAATAAACGAGGTGAAAACCATTAACGAACATACTAGCATAATTTTATATCAAAATTCTCAGGACAAAACCCCGCGTTGGGTAAAAGTGGTTTTTAGCCCCGATGGCTGGAAAGTAGATTTAAAATACAGTTATGGGCCTAATAATTTATAGGTCAAAAAGATAAAAATTGTATATTTGCCCTGTCAAAAACAACGAAAAAACAATAACGCACAATGGAAGCACAAAAAAACACTAAAAAGTACTGGATATACTGTTTCACATGGTTAGCAATAATGGTAACCTTGATGGTTGTTTACAGAGAATTTTTCTGGTTAGCATTACCAGGCACTGTGACTTATTTTGCAAAAGCAATGGATATATTTTAGTAGTCAACGCTACTAATTAAAAAGGGAGCTTTCATTGAAGGCTCCCTTTTTTTGTTTGTTAGTTTGCGTTAATTCACAAAACTGAAATGCCTTATTTTAATATGGTTAATGCAGCAGCAACATAACTAAAGTTCTCAGGCTGTGCATGATGAATTGCTTTAATCACCTTTGACTCTCCTAGTCGAACCACAACAGCATTTTTATCTTTAATGATATAAACATATTGTCCAAATAAACCATTTTGCGCAATTACACGATGGCCTTGTTCATTGAATATCCAATATTGGTATCCATAATAATCCACAGGCTTTCCTCCTTCGGTTGGATCTTTTAAATAACTAGCAGCAGTTGTAGC
>CANGMV010000152.1 GCA_947454745.1 Bacteroidota bacterium
GCTGTTATTTTTTGATGCGTATTATTCGGCCAATAAATAATGACTGAATCTATTTTAGTTTTTACGCCCAATCCCATTACGATCTTATAATCCACTGAGGACTGAAAACCTCTACTTGGAATTAGTTCTCTGCTAATAATCTGATCCCCGACATAAGCAAGCACTTTCGCACCAATTGCAAATTTATTTTGATCACTCCCCTCTAAAGTAAAAGCAATAAAATGATTTAGTTTTTTCTCCACTGTCAAATTCTTATAAATCAATGCAGGCTCATTCACATTATTTATCACTAAATCTAAATCGCCATCGTTATCTAAATCGGCATAAGCGGCTCCATTGGAAAAAGAATTTTGAGTGAAGCCCCAGTCAGCTGACTTGTCTTCGAATTTTAAATTTCCTTTGTTCCTAAATAATTTATTAGGTACCGCAATGGACGGAATTTTTGAAACCAAATCGGTTAAACTCTTCCTGCCCGTTTGAATCATTTTTTCTTTTATCTCATTCGCATCGAAATCTAGAAAATCCTGATTCGTTAAATCTCTGTAAATACCATTACATATATAAATATCATTATTGCCATCGTTGTCGGCATCAAATAGCAATGCGCCCCAACTCCATTCAGAAGCATTCACACCACTATAGTTTGAAACGTCGATGAATTTATTATGCTTCGTATTTAACTGTAGCGTATTTTGTAAAAATTGATGGTGAAAATCATTGCGCTCTTTTAAACGATATTGGTCAATATCATCAAAACTTAATGTTGTCTTTAAACGATAGTCATCGGCAGGCAACATGTCGGTAGTAAAAATATCCGGATAGCCGTCGTTATTAATGTCTCCTATATCAGCACCCATAGATGCAAAACTAGTATGTGACAATAAAGTATCTAACTGATCCTTAAATGTGCCGTTCTTTTGATTAATGTATAAATAATCTCTTTCAAAAAAATCATTCGAAACATAAATATCCGGATAATGATCGCCATTGATATCGCCAATGGAAATGCCTAAACCAAAACTCATTAAAGTACCATGTATACCCGCTTGTTTTGTAACTTCTACAAAATGGCCATTGTTATTTTGATACAAGTGATCGCCACCGCCTTTCATATTGGCTGGCACCGCCCAATCCTTTGCCAACACATCCCTTTGCTTTGGATATCCTAAACTATTCACCGGGATAGGACTATTGTTAATTAAAAAGCAATCTAAATCACCGTCCATGTCGTAATCAAAAAAGGTAGCTTGAGTAGTATAGCCTGTGTCAGCTAAGCCATACTCTGCTGCTCTTTCAGTAAAAGTTAAATTATGATTGTTAATAAATAGCTGATTCGCTCTATTGCTTTCATTGTCCATACTACCTGCATTGGAAACATAAATATCCAACCAGCCATCGTTATTAATATCAACCAACACTACACCAGTACTAAATTGTTGCTTATCAACAAATCCTGCTTTTGCCGAAATGTCTTCAAATTTAAAATTGCCTTTATTTAAATATAATTTGTTTGCCCCCTGATTTGCTGTAAAAAAAACATCTGGCAAGCCATCGTTATTTAAGTCACCTACTGCAACGCCGCCACCATTGTAAAAATTTCGGTAGTTTAAAATATTGATCGTGTCATTGTCAACAACCTTATTATTAAAATCAATTCCCGTATTATTCATTTGTTCATATAAGGGCGCTTCCTTCCTTACTTCTTTACAAGCAACAACAACCACAACGGCCATAATTAGCATTGACTTTGAAAAAATTTTGAAAGTATTTGAAAGGAACATAATTATTACAGGATTTAATTCAATTGGTATAATAATGGGAACTCATTGTTTTGCAAAAACAAGAAATGCGTTTTACCAAGACGCTGAATAGATTTAATATCCCTCATTTGTCCTTTTAATAATATGCCCGATTGCATTGGATCCACTACTTCAAATTGCATCCCCTTCTTTTGCAACAATACATCTACAAAGCTCGCGTCCAGTCTTTCATATTGTGGCTGGTAGTCGAAATGATTGCCTCCTACTATTAAATCCAATTTGCCATCTTTATTTAAGTCGGCTACTTGAATAGCATTAATACTACTCAATTGTGTCATGGCCGGTAATTTTACAATTTCAAAATTACCATCGCCTTTATTTATTGCAATAATCGAGCTTGGATAATCTAATGTTTTTACGATTGCTGACTTAATATCTTCAATTGGAAATATTTCCTGTATCGATTTATTCGCATATTCGATATGCTTCAAATTGTGTTTTTTGATAGATGGTACCATTTCCTCTAATTCTCTTTTAACCACCACCGGCTTGTCCTTTCCATCCACCGTATAGGTAATCACCTTGTCCTTTATTCCGTTTTTATCAAAATCGTTTACAAATAATTTTACGGGCAGCTCCTTACTAGGTTGCAAATAAAAATTCTCTCCAATATTGCCAATAATCAAATCTTGTTTACCATCATTGTTAACATCGGCATACTGAATCGTTTGCCACCAACCATTCAATTCATTTAAATTGCTTGCCACTTCCTTGTATTGTCCATTGCCAAGCTTAAAAATATGGGGGGCCATCCACTCACCTACTACTACTAATTCCATTTGCTTGTCACCGTCTATATCTACCCAGTTTGCGTCGGTTACCATGCCAATACTTGACAATGCTGGAATTTTAGAAGCAGCTACATCACTAAAATGACCATTGCCGTCATTTACAAATAAAAAGCTTGTAGGATTCATGCCATATACAAATGGATAGCTCCTAGCGCCGACGAATAAATCTACTTTGCCATCCTTATTAAAATCATTCGGTGCAATCACTGAAATATTCATCGAAACATTGGGAAATGCATTGGCATCAATTTCAAAATTACCCTTCCCGTTATTTTTAAATAATCGCACTTGCAATTCTCGTGAATTTACTTCGTTGTTATTGCCACCTGGTCCAATAATTAAATCCAAGTCCTTGTCGTTGTCTACATCTACAAATAATACTGCTACATCTTCAAATGTTTTAAATGCATCAAATCCTTTTTGTAGCTTAGCCACAAAATTGCCTGCTTTATCTTGCAAATAAATTTGACCTGGGTGATCCGGTGTTCCCCCTATAAATACATCTTCTAATCCATCTCCATTTACATCTCCTACTGCCGCTTTTGGCCCTTCCTTCGACAACATTTCAGGCACACCTCTTTCTGCATAAAAATCAATCACATCATTTTCGATATGCTTTGAAAAAGGCGCTGCTACTTTTGTTAAGAAAGGCTTATCACTTACTAAAGCCAACGGTTCAAATACTGTTCCAGCAACTGGCTGTGTAATATTGTGTACTTTATTGATTGCAGGATTTTTAATTGTTGTTGTTAAACGGCTAGGCCAAATAATAACCATGGAATCCACTTTTGCAGCAGTACCTATGCCAATGACTTGTTTATAGTCGACAGAAGATTGAAAACCTCTACTTGGGATTACTTCTTTCGTTAAAATTTCCGCGCCAATATGCAACTGAATTTTACTGCCAACTGCAAAAGTATTTTGTCCAGTACCTTTTAATTGTATACCAACAAAATTATTATGATTTAACTCCCTTGCATTGTTCTTATAAACGAAGCTGGGTTGATTTTCGTTGTTGATTACCAAATCTAAATCGCCGTCATTATCCAAGTCGCCATAAGCAGCTCCATTAGAAAAAGAATTTTGCCCCAATCCCCACTTCGATCCAATATCTGTAAATTTTAAATTGTGTTCGTTTTTATACACCTTGTTCGGAATAGGCGTTTTAGGTATTTGTTTCAACACCTGATCCACTTCGTCTTTACGACCTGTTAATATCATTTTCTGAATTACGTCATTCGCGAAAAAATTCATGAAGTCTAAATCCGTAACATCATGATTCACTCCGTTACAAGCCAAGATATCATTCCATCCATCATTGTCCATATCAAACATCAACGCACCCCAACTCCAGTCGGA
>CANGMV010000153.1 GCA_947454745.1 Bacteroidota bacterium
CAATCGGATTTATTCTTTGTAATTTAGCCCCATGAACCGCATCCATAAACTAGACGGCCTACGTGGACTTTTCGCACTATTTGTCGTTTTATTTCATTTTAATATCAATAACGCACCCGCCTTTTTAGTGAACAATTTCTTTGTTAGAGAGTCATATATATTCGTAGACTTTTTCTTTATTTTAAGTGGCTATGTTATTGCATTAACTTACGATGACAAAATAAATTCAAGAAAAACTTTCATACAATTTTTATTAAAAAGATACATCCGCCTATATCCTTTACTATTATTCTCTACAGGCATGTATTGGTATTTTGTACATCCCCATTTTGACAAACAAAACATAATGCTTGCCTTAGATACTTTACTACTTACTAATTCCACCCCTATTTTAGGGACTGAAATTGGCATGAATTATCCGTCTTGGTCAATTTCAAGCGAGATGATCTCTTACCTAGTATTTGGACTGTCCTCATTAATTGCAATTCAAAAAAGAAAAACCATTTTAATAGGCATTGTCACTATGGCCTGCTTTGGTTTCCTCGCCTATCAGCAAAATTATTTTCAAACGGGATCCTTTGGTTTTGTAAGAGGATTAGCTTGTTTTAACTTAGGCTTCATTGTATATGTTTTGGCAAAGAAAAACTTCCAACTACCCAATATCTTTGAATGGCTAATAACAACGGGCATATTATTGCTCATGTATTGTCACTTTACTGCAACAGTTCAAAATGCATTAGGGATTCAATTCATGATCCCCATTGGCTTTGCGATTTCCATTTTAGTATTCATAAAAACATATGGACTAATAAGTAAACTACTCCAAACAAAACCATTCTTATTCTTAGGTAAGATATCTTATTCGATTTATTTAAACCAAGCTTTTATGATTGGATATGGTATTCCAAAACTATTTAGATGGATACAATGTTCAAATGGCGATGCAAAGAAAACAATTAGCATTGTACTTCTCTTAGTCATATTGATATGCTACTCATGGGCCACTCAATATTTAATAGAGAAGCAAATTGGTAAAAAGTTAATGCATTTGATTCGTGACTAGTGTTCTTTTCGATCCATAGGCACTACCATAACAGGTACTGTTGCATGCCTTACTATGTATTCAGCAGTACTTCCCATTACAGTATGAGACAATCCTGTGCGACCATGTGTTCCCACTACGATATAAGTTGCTTTGGCATCAGCCGCTTTTTCAATCACGTCAAACTTAGGGTTGCCCACTTCCACGTATACATCAATATCTACTTCGGGATGCTTTTCCTTAATTTTATTTAGCTCTTTTGTTGCATGTTCTTTTTGAGCTACATAAATTTCATCCCACTGGGTTGGAATTAAGGCCATCTGTGATTGTAAATAGTCTACGTATACGGGAATAATAGAACTAATTAAAACAGAAGCATCCATTTTAACTGCTAAAGTGATTCCTTCTTCAATGATTGATCCTGATTGTTCGCTCAGGTCAACGGCAATTAATACTTTGTTTTTCATAACTAGCTATTTGTATAAAGGTAGGAAAAATAACAAATTTGAAAAATGATAGATATTAGCAATGCCCGATGTTTTAATGAGCCAAGTCAGTAAATTAAGCCTTGGTTAGCTTTTCAATACATTGCTGTAAGGCGATTTCCCAATGCGGGATACTGATACCCAAATCCTGCTCTATCTTCTGTGTATCTAAAACCGAATAAAATGGGCGTTTTGCCGGTGTAGGGAACTGATCCGAGGCAATGGCGGTTAAGTCGCATTCTAAACCCGCCATGGCTTTGATTTTCTCTGCAAATTCAAACCAGGTGGTTTCCCCAGTATTTGCAAAATGATAAATTCCTTTTATGGCTTTACCCTCATTCAAGGATTGGATCATTTTGATGGTGGCCAATGCCAAATCTTTTGCATAAGTAGGTCGGCCTTTTTGATCGCCCACAATATTTAAACTATCCCGATCCTTCATTAAACGCATCATGGTCTTTACAAAATTATTACCATGGCTACTAAACACCCATGAAGTACGAATTATAATGGTATTTGGGTTTACAGTCAATGCCATTAGCTCCCCATCGGCTTTTGTAGTGCCGTAATAGTTAACTGGTTCTCTTTTCGTATCGGTTAAATATGGACTTGTTGCATTCCCATTAAAAACATAATCGGTAGAATAAGTTATAAATGGAATATTTTTTTGTTTAGCAATAGCGGCCAATTCCGCAACTGCTTCGGCATTAATGGTATGAGCTAATTCTTTTTCCGATTCTGCTTTATCAACTGCAGTATAGGCAGCTGTATTAATAATTGCATCAGGAGCAAATAATTCAACAACACTTTTAAATTCAGCTGGATTGGACAAATCCATTGCATTTCTATCCACAAAAACAAACTCAAATTTTGGAAAATCAGCGGCTGCTTGTGCCAGTTCCCAACCCAATTGACCATTTGCACCCGTAACTAAAATTTTATGAATAGACATGAATTGTAAAATTTGAAAAATGAATTGTAGGCATTATTTTGATGTAAATTCTTTAGGCAACTTTGTCCACTCGCTTGGAGGCAATGCTTTAAAGTAATCGTAGGTTAATTTTAAACCTTCGGCACGATCTACTTTGGGCTCCCATCCTAAAATGGTTTTTGCTTTGGTGATATCGGGTTGTCTTTGCTTTGGATCATCCACAGGAAGTGGCTTATAAATTATTTTTACAGAGGATCCTGTTAGATTTAAAACTTCCTCGGCAAAATCCTTTAAACTAATTTCATTAGGGTTACCAATGTTCACAGGACTTGAGTAATCACTTAATAATAATCTATAAATTCCTTCTACTAAATCATCTACATAGCAGAAGCTTCTTGTTTGAGAGCCGTCACCAAACACCGTCATATCCTCACCTCTTAATGCTTGACCAATAAATGCAGGTAATGCTCTTCCATCATTCAGTCGCATTCTTGGACCATAGGTATTAAAGATGCGGATGATTCTTGTTTCTACCTGATGGAAAGTATGGTATGCCATGGTGATGGATTCCATATAACGTTTTGCTTCATCATACACGCCTCTTGGACCCACTGGGTTTACATTGCCCCAATACTCCTCAGTTTGAGGATGCACCAAAGGATCTCCATACACCTCACTCGTACTTGCTACGAGTATTCTTGCTCCTTTTGCTTTTGCCAAGCCCAAACAATTGTGTGTTCCCATCGCACCTACTTTTAAGGTTTGAATAGGGATTTTTAAATAATCAATCGGACTTGCTGGGGATGCAAAATGTAAAATATAATCCAAAGTCCCCTCTATCTCTATAAATTGAGTGACATCATGATGTATAAACTCAAAATTGTGATTACTGCGCAAATGTGCAATATTTTGTAAATCGCCCGTGATTAAATTATCCATAGCAATCACATAGTAGCCCTCCTTTATAAAGCGATCACTTAAATGAGAACCTAAAAACCCAGCGGCTCCTGTTATCAATATTCTTTTCTGACTCATGTTATGCTGTGATTCTATAATTATTTACGACTGTTTATTTATGAGAATCTGCTCTACCAATGGATTCATAATAATAACCCAATTCTTTCATCCTTACTACATCAAATAAATTTCGGCCATCAAACACAATTTTATTTTTAATAGCGGCGTCCATACGTTCAAAATCGGGCGTCCTAAACTCACTCCACTCTGTTGCAATTAACAATGCATCTGCATTTTGTAATGCATCATATTGATTCGCAGCATAATTAATCTTGTTGCCAATTTGTGCTTTCACATTGGCCATTGCTTCTGGATCATAGGCCGTTACTGTAGCACCTGCTTTTGTTAATGCATCAATTATACTCATTGCTGGCGCTTCTCTAATATCATCGGTATTAGGCTTAAAGGCCAATCCCCATAATGCAAAATGCTTGCCTTGTAAATTATGATTATAGTATGCCTTTATCTTTTCTACCAAGTG
>CANGMV010000154.1 GCA_947454745.1 Bacteroidota bacterium
AGAAAGCTTGTTGAACATACCATAAAGTTAGGCCATATGCCCTATAAACCAAGACTTTAGGTTTGAACGGCTAATGGGCAAGCATAATTTTAACATTTTAAAAGAGACTGATTTTGAACCTTTTGCGCCCTTTTGGGTTATAACTAGAGGTCAGAAGGCGGATAAATTTGGGAGATATCACAAATTGATCTAATTTTGATGTTCAAACATTAATTAAAAACTTAAAAACAATAATTATGAATTTATTAGATGCATTAAAATGGCGTTATGCTGTTAAAAGAATGAACGGAGCTAAGATCCCAGCTCAAACATTAGATACTATTTTAGAGGCGACTCGTTTAGCACCTAGCTCATTTGGTTTAACTCCATACAGCATTTTGGTAATTGAAGACGAAGAGACTAGAAAAAAATTACAACCTCACTTTTACAATCAACCTCAAGTTGGTGAGTCAAGTGCAGTTATCATTTTTGCTGCACACACTACTATCAATGAAGCAAGCGTTGATGCTTACATGCAAGAAATTGCTGAGCAACGAGGTGTGCCAGTAGATGCATTAAAAGATTTTGCTGGTTATGTGAAAGGTGCAATTGCACATCAAACTCCAGAGCAATTACAAATTTGGGCTGCTAAACAAACTTATATTGCATTAGGATTTGCATTAGTTGCGGCTGCAAGCGAACAAGTTGACGGTACTCCAATGGAAGGTTTTGATCCTGCTGCAGTAGATGCTGAATTAGGATTAGCTGCTCAAGGTTTACATGCAACTGTTGCTTTGACATTAGGTTACAGAGATGCTGCCAATGATTACTTATCTGGTGCTTTAAAAGTAAGACGCACAGCAGATAAATTGATTATCAAAAAATAATTAGCTAACCACTTAGCTTTTAAATATTGTTTTGAGATTGTAGCAAGCAATCATAAACAAAGGGCGACTCAATAAGTCGCCCTTCTTATTTTGAAAAAGCCTATTATACTTCAAGTATAAATACTCAAATTTCATGAACATTTTATGACTATCTAGCTATTTGAATTAAAAATATTTTCCAATTTGGAAATTATTTTCTTATTTATAAATAAAGCTTATTTTTATGGTAGTCATTCAAAAGTCTAGAATTAGTGATTTTGTTAAAGAACATCCAACTGCAGCTGACTCATTAAATAGGTGGTTTTCAATTTGTAAAAATTGTAGCTGGAGTAATCATGCAGATTTAAAAGCGACATTTATAACAGCTGACTATATTGGAGCAGATAGATATGTTTTTAATATAAAAGGAAATGATTTTAGATTGGTTTCAATGATTCACTTTAATAAAAGAACGATCTATATTCGATTTATTGGAACGCATGAAATTTATAATTCTATTAACTGTTTAACAATTTAATTTATGATAACTAAGATTAGAAATGAAGTACAGTATAAATTAGTAAATGAATTAATTGAAAAATATTTACAAAAAGCAACTCATAGAGGTGGCTTTCATGTGCTTACAAAAGAAGAAAATGAAGAATTAAATAGGTTGTCATTATTAGCGGAAAATTATGAAGACGAAGTTTTAAAAATTTTCCCTTTAAAGGTGAATATTAACTCAGTAATTCAAGAAAAAATAGCTGAGCTTGAAATGAGTCAAAACAAGCTTGCTGAACTATTTGAAATAAGTTCTTCAAAACTTTCAAAAATTTTAACTGGAAAGCGCCCTCCAGACATACAATTTTTAAAAAATGTACATGAAAAATTAGGTGTTGATGGCAATGTTTTACTAGAATTAGTTTAGCGTTAATCCGCCTTCCTCACTTCTGTTCTTGGCCCAATACCATTTTCATTAAAGGCTTCTATTTGAAAATAATACGGTTGGTCTTTTTCTAAAGCAGTTACATAATATTCGCTTACGCCGTATACCATTACACTATTGTATAATTTATGCGGATCACTTCCAAAGTAAATATGATAGCCTGTTGCATTGGGATTCACGGCCCACTTTAACCATGCGTTTCTGCGCTCACTATCTCCACGCAGTGGTACAAAGTTTTTTATAGCGCCAGGATTTTCTCCTTGTCCTTTTCCAAACGCACGCAATCCACTAATCGCAAATTTTCCGCTTGGCATATGTATGTTTACCATTTTTATATATCGCGCTTGAATTGCTTTTGGTAATACTACATAATCATGCGGCACATCGGTTTTGTTTTTTGACTTATCAATTATAAGTGTCCATGTTTTTGCATCATTGGATGCATACACTTCATACTGATGATAAATATCGGTGTACTTGCCCATTAAGTCCGAACCCTCGTCGGCGTAATTTATTTGTATCGCTTCGATGGTGCTTATTTTTCCTAAATCAGTTTGTATCCACTCTCCTTTATTGCCGGTAGTTGCAGACCAATAAGTTTTTAAATTTTCATCCACTGCATTGTTCGCGGTGAAAGCGCTTAATGTACTTGATACTTGCACCGGTTTATTGTAATTCAACAACATCCATCCTGTAAATAAACTTGAATCGTGATTCGCATTTTGTGTTGGCAAATAATGCGGATAATCTCCGTATGAAGTGTTAGTGTACATAATACCTTCTTGATCAATTTGCGCTGGCCATATACCAAGCCTTCTTTCAAAATTATTTTTTACACTAATCGCAATCGTTGAAATATGCCACCAGTTTTGATATACATCTTTATAAGTTGCCCCATGTCCTGCTCCGCGCGCAAAACCTCCTGGCTTATACGAAAATGGATTATGTTTTTGATACGTGAATGGGCCCAATGGTTTATCACTCGTATACACCCCATCGCCATAACCACTAAACTCAGTGCCTGGCGCACCATATTGTAAATAATATTTTCCATTGTGTTTGTTCATCCATGCGCCTTCCATAAAAGGCTTTAAAAAAGTATTGTCCTGGTGTTCACCAAAACGCTCCCAGCCGTGTATACTATCAACCAAATGAATCATTGGTTTTTTTTCTGTGATGGGTTCAAATGTTTTTCGATCTAACTCTTGTCCATAAATCGGATACAAATTACTTGAGCCATGATATATATACAAGCGGTTGTCATCGTCTAAAAACAATCCTGGATCCCATGCACCTACTTTAAAACTATCTACTGCAATTTTCCATTCATTCTTTGTTGGATTGGTGCTATACCATAGTGTAAAGTTTTTTTCATAAGTACTTCCTATTACAAATAAACTATCGCCCATTACCAATGTGGCTGGTGCACACAATTCATCATACACTTTATTCCATGGTCTTAAAAATGAATGGGGTAAAAATTTCCAATCCTTCATATCGCTACTCCACCAATAGCCCCATTGATTGGTGCTAAACATAAAATATTTATTGTCATACACTGCAATCACTGGATCGGCCGTGGCGCGATGCTTTCCGTTTTGTACAAAATTGGGAATAGGACAATAGCCATAGTCCACATTTATAGGATTGCAATAAGTAGCTTGACGGGTTTGTAAGTTTGGAGCCTTTAAAGTGGTTTGCGCTGTTAGGCACTGCAATGCAAAAGCCATTGCACATAGCAAGATCAATCGTTTCATATAGCAATTTTGTATACTAAATATATAAAATATTAAACTATTACCTTACTTAACATCCAAGATTTAAACACACCAAAGCTCGCACCCATTGGGATTGCAACTTTTTCCTTATTCAGTAAAAATTTAACCGAGTCGGGTATTGCAATGGTTTGACCAATAGCCTCTTCCACTACTTCAGGGAATTTTACCGGATGCGCAGTTTCTAAAATAATAGCACGCACCGGTACCGCTTCGGTGGAATGATCATAATGTGTGATCATATATTCATGATCCTCGATAAATGCTTCCGCTGCTAAAAATGCAACCGCACCATGCGGATCCAATATATATTTATGTTCGTTGTATACTCTGGTAATAGTAGCTTGAGTTGTTATGTCGTCATAACTATAGCTGCTTAGTCC
>CANGMV010000155.1 GCA_947454745.1 Bacteroidota bacterium
AAAAAGAGCCGCGAAAATTGGGCGTAATATTAAAAAGAATATCGCGGTAGAAATTCCTGAACATTTTATTCCAGCATTTAAACCTGCAAAAGAATTCGTAAACGACGTTAAAAGCAAGCGTAAGTAATTACCTTTGTTGGAAATTCAAGCATTTTGAAGAAACCTCAGTTTATCGTAGTTCTAATGGCTGTACTTTTATGTACTGTGCTGTTCCTATTCGTACCAAGATCTAAAAAAATAGCAGATAATGGATCAAATGCTGCTAATAATACTGCTCAAAATACTGCCGTAAATACAGCATCTATCCTTTCCGGAGCCAAAACGGCACTAACTGCAAGTCAAAAAATTTCACTCTTAAGCATTGAAAATCAATTAAGTACGTCAAAAAAGACGTCTGACAGTGCACATGTTTACCACCAGTTAGCAAAGTTCTGGGCCGACTCGGCACATAGAGTGGAACCTTATTTATATTATACTTACAGTGCTGCTTTGTTGGAAAATTCTGAAAAAAGCCTCACTTTTGCAGCCCAGCAGTTGATAGATAACCTAACAACTCCGGATGCACCACCTACTATGCTTAATTGGATAGCAGTTAATGCAAAAGTTCTTTTAGAGAAAGCGTTGGTAATCAATCCTAATAATGATTCAGCAAAAATCAATTTAGGGGCCTGCTATTTGTTTGGAAATATTTCAGACAATCCTATGCAAGGCATCTTAAAAGTGAAAGAAGTAGTGGACAAAAATCCACAAAATGTATATGGTCAATTGATATTAGGATTGGGTGGTAAAAAATCGGGTCAATATCCAAAAGCGATAGAGCGATTTATTACTGTCTTAAATGTACAACCTACAAACATGGAAGCAATGGTTAACCTTGCTGAGTGTTATGAGTTGACAGACCAAAAAGAGTTAGCGATTCAATGGTATACCAAAATGAGATCAATGGTAAAAATGCCAGAAGCTAGAGACGCGATTGATAAGAGAATAAAAGAATTGAAGAAATAATATTTTTAATAACAAAAAAGATAGGACATGCCTTGTGGTAAAAAAAGAAAACGTCATAAAATTGCGACGCACAAAAGAAAAAAACGTTTAAGAAAGAATCGTCATAAGAAGAAGAATAAATAGTTCTCTTCCTAAATACAAGCGTGTGCTAAATTTAGACCACGCTTGTATTCTTTTCAATTGCACTCCACTATTCTACTTAGCAACTTTACTTTACCTTTTCCTTCCTTCGTAAAGTGGTAGTGTTTACAAAAAATTATAATGCACAGCTGCGCTATTACCAATGGCATGCTATTTGCATTTAAAAAAGTTGCTATAAGTGAACAAAGATTTAATTATTAATAGTTCCACTGATGGGGTTGAAATAGCCTTATTAGAGGATAAGAAATTAGTGGAAATCCATAACGAAAAAATGGATGCACGTTGGGCTGTGGGTGATTTATACCTAGGCAAAGTGAGAAAGATTATCCCAGGATTAAATGCCGCATTTGTGGATGTTGGATTTGAGAAAGATGCATTTTTACACTACACCGATTTAAGCCCGTATATAAAGTCGATTATTAAGTACACCCATGAGGCGATTAATAATAATGACAATAGTTTTGACTTTTCAAAATTTCAAACTGCTCCTGAAATTGTAAAAACAGGAAAAATAAGTGAAGTACTAAGCGGCAAGCCGAATATTTTAGTTCAAATATTAAAGGAACCTATTGCAGCAAAAGGACCAAGATTGAGTTGTGAGCTTTCCTTAGCAGGTCGCTTTATTGTATTGACTCCTTTTAATGAAATTGTCGCAGTCTCTAAAAAAATTCATAGTGGCGAGGAACGTAAGCGTCTTCAAAAAATGATGGAGTCTATCAGGCCGAAAAATTTTGGAGTGATAGTGCGCACTGCAGCAGAGGGTAAATCTACTGCCGAATTACACGAGGATCTATTAACCCTAGTGGAGAACTGGAATAATATACAATCTAATTTAAAAGGGGCTGTTCCTCCAACTCGTATAATGAGTGAGGAGAGCAAAACAACTAGCATCCTTAGAGACTTGTTAAATGAAGACTTCAATAAAATTGTAGTTAACGACAAAAAAATATTTGACATTACTTTAAGCTATTTGCAAAGAATTGCACCAGCAAAAGCGAATATCTTAAGCCTTCATTCTGGCGATCAAGAAATTTTTGATCAATATGGCATCACAAAACAAGTAAAATCATCCTTTGGGAAAACGGTTAACTTAAATAGTGGCGCCTATTTGATTATTGAACATACCGAAGCCTTACACGTAATTGATGTAAATAGTGGATTTAAGAGTGTAAGTAATAACCAGGAAGAGAACGCATTGCAAACCAACTTGGAAGCAGCCGAAGAAATTGCACGTCAATTAAGACTAAGAGATATTGGCGGTATTATTGTAATAGACTTTATTGATATGAAGTTGCCCGACAATAAGCGCAAAGTACAAGAAGCCTTGGACGAGTTTATGAAAACCGACCGTGCAAGACATTCTGTATTACCTATTTCTAAGTTTGGCTTATTACAAGCAACGCGTCAAAGAATCAGACCCGAAGTAAATATTAATACTTCTGAGGATTGCCCTGCATGTAATGGTACCGGCAAAATTACTTCTACTTTATTATTAGAAGATGAGATGGAAAAGAAATTGGCTTACTTGGCAACCCATGGACACAAGGCTTTACAAATTTTAGTACATCCTATTATTCACTCCCATTTAACTAAAGGTATTTTTAGTAGTATTCTTAAAAAATGGAAGCGCAAGTATAAGATTAAACTAAAATCAATTCCTGAAAACAATAGTCATTTGGTAGAATACAAATTCTTGGATGACCAACAGGAAGAAATTAAGCTGTAAACAATTTCGGTTTTTACTTCTCAAATGATTTAAATAGCATTTATCTTTAGGATATGAGCAAATCCAAATCGGCCTTCTTTTGTAATAACTGTGGGTATGAGTCTGCTAAATGGGCAGGTAAATGTCCTGCTTGTAATGAGTGGAATACTTTCACCGAAGAATTAGTGGAGAAGGGTGAAAAGAAAGATGCTGGCTGGGAAGGCTATACAACCCAACAAAAAGGCACTCAAGTAATTGCTATTAACGAAGTAAATAGTCAATCGGAAAAAAGAATTAGCAGTGCCGATGCCGAATTAAACAGAGTCTTGGGTGGAGGAATCGTTTTAGGATCCATTGTACTAGTGGCAGGAGAACCTGGCATTGGCAAAAGCACTTTATTCTTGCAGCAGGGATTAATGATGCAGGATCAAACTGTTTTATATATTAGTGGAGAGGAAAGCATTCAGCAAATTAAAATGCGTGCCGATAGATTGAATTTACAAAACGAAAATTTTTACTTACTTACCGAAACACGCACCTCTGATATATTTAAGGCTATTAAGAAATTAAAGCCAACCGTGGTAATTGTGGACTCAATCCAAACTTTGGAATCCAATTTAATTGAAGCAGCAGCAGGAAGTGTTTCTCAAATCAAACAAACAGCTGCCGAATTCCAACGATTTGCAAAAGAAACAGGCACCCCTGTATTTTTAATCGGACATATTACCAAAGAAGGAACCATTGCAGGTCCTAAAATTTTAGAACATATGGTGGATACGGTACTTCAATTTGAAGGCGACCGTCACTATGCATATAGGATGTTGCGTACATTAAAGAATCGTTTTGGAAGTACGAGTGAGTTAGGAATTTATGAAATGACTGGCGAAGGCATGAAAGTAGTGAATAACCCCTCGGCTTTTTTAATCGCACAACGCAACGAGTCTTTAAGCGGAAGTACCATCGCGGCCTCAATGGAAGGTATGCGTCCCTTGTTGATTGAAGTGCAAGCCTTGGTTACACAAAGTGTTTATGGCACCCCTCAAAGAACAGTTACTGGTTTTGATTTAAGAAGACTCCAATTACTATTAGCAGTATTA
>CANGMV010000156.1 GCA_947454745.1 Bacteroidota bacterium
GCCGAAATGAAAATGAAAGAGCTGGCTAATACAGGTATGGTGGAGTGTTATAATAACCAACACTTATGGAATAATCGTCAAATGCAAAGAGTATATGATGCATTTGTTGATATTTGGGGAACAGAAAAATTATGGGTAACTATTGACCGAGCAAATTTAAATTTTCCTATTCGACCTGGATTTGAATACAAGGCATTTATTCATTGGGACTATGACCCAGAAACCAAGCCAGTAAACGTTCAGGGCGTATTGGCATTGGCCGATCAAACCGACGAAAACATGGGAGGCTTTCAATGTATTCCTGAATTATTTAGGACTTATGATACTTGGAAATTAACACAGCCCGAGGATAGAGATCGTTTTAAACCAGACACTACTGGATTTACTCCAACAAAAGTAAAGTTAGAAGCAGGCGATTTATTAATTTTTAATAGCACCGAACCGCATGGCATTAGAGCTAATAACAGTGAGGACAAAGTGCGTGTTGCGCAATATATTTCCATGATGCCAGCCGAGGAAGACAATGCAGCTTTAAAAGAGTGGAGAGTGAATTCTTGGAAACATAGAATTGCTCCCGAAGGCTATGCTTTCCCTGGCGATCCAAGAAATTGGGAGCAAACTAAATATAATACAGCAGTGCTGACTGATTTAGGGAAGAAGTTGCTAGGTGCGGAGAATTGGTAAAATAGTCATAATTTATATTCCATTTTACCTTTAAAATGAACTATTTTAGAGGTCAGTTGTAGTTGATAATAGCCAATTAAATATATCTAATTATGTCAAAGTTGAATCTTAAAGTAAACGGTAAAAAATACGAGGTAGATGTTGACCCAAGTACGCCGGTATTATGGGTGTTACGTGATCACCTTAATTTAATCGGAACCAAGTTTGGATGTGGAGTAGGCGCATGCGGCGCATGCACGATTCATTTAAACGGACGCGCTTTAAAATCATGTCAATTGCCTGTATCAGCGGTAGGTGTGCAGGAGATAACAACTATTGAAGGTATTGTTGCTGAAACAACAGAATTACATCCAGTACAAAAAGCATGGTTGGAATTAGATGTTGCTCAATGTGGTTATTGTCAAACTGGTCAAATTATGGCTGCAGTGGCATTGCTTAAAACTAAGCCCAATCCAACCGATGAAGAAATCGAATCTGCAATGACAGGTAATTTATGTCGTTGTGGAACTTATGTAAGAATTAAAGCAGCCATTCATCAAGCAGCAAAGTCATCTACTAAATAAAAACTTTAACAATGGAACAATCTCAAAATAATTATAGTCGCCGATCATTCCTTAAAGTTTCTTCTTTAACTGGAGGAGGCTTGATGATTGGATTTAGTTGGTTAGCAAATTTAATACCTAATGAGGCACTTGCCGCTACTACCGCATCCGCAAAAGATTGGGTGGAATTAACAGGGTTCATTAAAATTACGCCCGATAATAAAGTAACTATATTTAACCCTAATCCGGAGTTTGGAACAAATGTAATGACTTCCTTACCTATGATGGTAAATGAAGAATTACAAGCAGACTGGAGTAAAGTAATAGTAGAAATGGGCGACTATGATACGCCTCGTTTCAAATCTCAATTTACTGGAGGAAGTAGGGGTATGGCAATGGCGTGGAAGCCTTTAAGAACAGCGGGTGCAACAGCAAGATTAATGTTAATGCAGGCTGCAGCGAATGAATGGAATGTACCTGTTTCCGAATTAACTGCAAGCAATGGTGTAGTGACTCATAAAGCATCCAATAAAAGTTTAAACTATGGTGCATTAGCAACTGCTGCTTCTAAATTGCCAAAACCAGAAAAAGTAGAATTAAAAAAGACAACTGAATTTTCTTTAATAGGTACACCACAAAAAAATAAAGTTGGTAAAAATATAGTAGCTGGTGATTCATTATTCACGATGGATTACAAGCATGAAGGCATGCTCATTGCAATGGTCATTCATCCACCTGCATTTGGCATGACTTTAAAATCATTTGATGCAACTGAAGCTTTAAAAATGCCGGGTATTAAAAATGTTTTTGATATACAAGTTTATAAAGATGGTTATGTTAGAGCTGGCTTTGATACGAGAGCATTCAATAAATTAATTGCTGTGGTTGGTAATTCAACTTGGGAAGTAATGAATGCGCGTAAGAAAGTAGTTGCGCAATGGCAGCCAATTGAAACTTCCAAGGAAATGGTTGCTGCATGGGGTCGTCAAAAAGAAGAAACTACACCTGCTGGTTTAGAAAGCACCGACGAGCATATGAAGCAAATGAATGCTATGCAACAAAAGCCAGGCAAGGTATTGAGAAAAGATGGTGATCCTGAAACTGCATTTGCAAAAGCAAAGAAAGTAATTGAAAAAACATACTCTGCTCCTTTCTTATCACATAATCCAATGGAGCCTATTAGTTGTTTTGCGCATATTACGGATGAGAAAGCGTTTTTTGTAGCGCCAATTCAAATCCCTGAAATGATGAAGCAAAACATCATGGCCAATTTGGATATTCCAGGGGATAAAATTGAAATGAAATTATCCAGAATGGGTGGTGGTTTTGGACGTAGAGCTTATGGTCACTACATTGTAGAAGCTGGGCATATTTCTAAAAAAGCAAAAGCTCCTGTTAAATTAATTTATACAAGAGAGGATGACATGACCAATGGAGTGTATCGCCCTACCTATATGGTTACTTACAAAGCAGCGATTGATGAAAATAACAATGTGACTGCAATTAGTATTAAAGGTGGTGGAATACCTGAGGGAGCAGTTCATGAAAATCGTTTCCCTGCTGGAGCTTTTGAAAACTATATCGCTGAAGGATGGGAGATTCCTTCGAATATAACCATTGGTGCCTTTAGAGCCCCAGGTTCTAATTTTATTGCATCTGCCGAACAGTCTTTCTTAGATGAATTAGCTGAAACCATTGGTAAGGACCCCATCGATTATAGAATTGAATTGTTGAAAAAAGCAAAAGCAAATCCTGTTGGGAAAAACAATGAGTATGATGCGGATAGATATATTGGTGTGTTAGAATTGGTGAAAGAAAAATCCAATTGGGCTCAAAAAGATAAAAATAAAAAACGCGGCGTTGCTGCCTATTTCTGTCATAGTTCTTATGCTGCACATGTTGTTGATGTAACTATGAAAAATGGTCAACCCGTTGTAGAGAATGTAGTGTCTGCAATGGATTGTGGATTTGTTGTAAATCCTGAAGGCGCTAAAAATATGGTGGAAGGTGCGATTGTAGATGGTATCGGTAATGCGTTGTTTGGCGGCATGCGTTTTGAAAAAGGCGTTGCAGCTCAAAAGAATTTGAACCAATACAGAATTATTCGTCACAGAGAAGCGCCTAAAAAGATCGATGTTCATTTTGTAAAAAATACGATTGATCCTACTGGTTTAGGAGAGCCTCCATTCCCTCCTGTATTTGCTGCATTAGCCAATGCATTGTATAAAGCAACTGGCAAAAGATTATACAATCAACCTTTCATAAACGATTTAACGAAAGGATAATTTTAATAAATAATTGAATACAATAAAAAAGATTGCTTTTTGGGCAGTCTTTTTTATTAGCTTAAATTTTGAAACATGAAAAGATTAATTGGATCTATTACAATCATCTTATTAGCTATTACAAGCCAGTCTTTTTACAAGGCAAATACACAAGTTGCATCTCTTAATAATGGTAAAGAACTATATACCACTTATTGCCAATCTTGCCATATGGAAGACGGCAATGGTGTGGAAGGTGCATTCCCTTCCTTAGTAAAAACAGGAAATCTTAACGATAAAAATAGAATTGCAAAAATTGTATTACAAGGCATGCGTGGTCCTATTGTTGTTAAGGGTGTAAAATACAATGCCGAAATGGCAAGTGTAAGTTTAACCGATCAAGAAACTGCAGATGTTATTAA
>CANGMV010000157.1 GCA_947454745.1 Bacteroidota bacterium
ATGAAGGGTTTGGGTAAAGGTATCCGTGAATTCAACGATGCTAAAAACAATGTGAAAAAAGAATTAGAAGACGGTATCAACGAAAAAGACGAGAAAGCTGCTAAATAGTTTTCATCCGTTTTTTATTCTCTTTTATTATCTCTATTACTTTATCATTTAACATCTAGCCTTTGTTTCGTTTTAGTACAATCAAAGACTACCATGCTTCATTATTAGCTGGTGAGACGTCTTGTATCCAAGCGGTTAATTTTTTCTTGGATCAAATTAACCAGCATCAACATCTGAATTCTTTTTTAGAAGTTTTTTCGGAGGAGGCAAAATTACGTGCCAACGAACTAGATGCACAGTTGGCATCTGGTAAAGCCTTGGGAAAATTACATGGAGTAGTGGTGGGTATTAAGGATGTGCTATGTTACAATGGACATAAAGTAAGCGCAGCTTCTAAAATTTTAGAAAATTATACCGCTATTTATTCTGCCACAGCAGTTCAAAAATTAGTAGACGAAGGTGCCATTATTATTGGAAGACAAAACTGCGATGAATTTGCAATGGGAAGTAGTAATGAAAATTCTGCTTTTGGTCCTGTAAAAAATGCATTAGACAATACGAGAGTTCCAGGTGGTTCTTCGGGAGGATCTGCAGTAGCTGTTCAGGCCAACTTATGTATGGTGAGCCTGGGTTCTGATACTGGTGGATCTGTTCGTCAGCCTGCTGATTTTTGTGGCGTTGTTGGATTAAAACCAAGCTATGGTCGTATTTCAAGATATGGTCTAATTGCCTATGCTTCCTCTTTTGATCAAGTTGGTATTTTTTCGCACACGGTTCAAGACGCAGCTTTAATATTGCAAGTTATTGCAGGTGCGGATGATTTTGACAGTACCGTTTCAACAAAAGAAGTACCTGACTATACAAATTTGTTAACGGAAGCTACACCTAAGAAAGTAGCTTACTTTAAAGAGACTTTATCTCATCCTGGTTTAGATCCTGAAATCAAAAAACAGACCGAAGATTATCTTGCTTCCTTGACTACAAAAGGGTACCATGTTGAAGCCATTGATTTTAGTTTGCTTTCCTATTTAGTGCCTACTTATTATGTATTAACTACGGCCGAGGCATCTAGTAATTTATCGCGTTTTGATGGTATTAAATTTGGGCATCGCACCAAAGATAAAATTGAAGACCTTACAGACTTATATAAAAAATCGAGAACCGAAGGTTTTGGGGAAGAAGTGCAAAGAAGAATTTTATTGGGCACTTTTGTTTTGAGTGCAGGGTATTTCGATGCCTACTTTACCAAAGCGCAACAAGTAAGAAGAAAGTTAGTGGATCTCACCACCGATCTATTTTCAAAATATGATATTTTAGTTTCTCCAACCGTGCCGAGTCCGGCATTTAAATTAGGGGAGAACAATCATTCAGCTACAGAAATGTTTTTAGCAGATATATATACCGTGTATGCCAACTTGGTTGGTATACCTGCAATATCTATTCCATTATTTAAACATAGCAATGGAATGCCTTTTGGATTGCAAGTAATGAGTGCTTCATTTAAAGAGACGGCCTTATTGCAATGCGCACATCAATTAATGGATAACAAATAATTGCGATTGCATGCGAATACTCATCCTATTTGTTTGCCTTTATGCCTTTGCTCCCATATGCGCACAGGATAAGAAAGTAGTAACTGATTCTTTGCAATTACAACGTGTTGGGTTTTCGAGCTTATTTAATATAACAGCTACTGGCGATCAGCACAAACCTTTTCAATTTCAAATTAATCCCAAGGCAGTTAGCTTTATTCAATCCTATATGGACAAACAAGGCACGGAACTGATGCGCATGAAAACATGGGCCAAGCCTTATTTTAATTTATATGACGCCATTCTTATTAGCAATGGTATACCTGTTGAGCTAAAGTACTTAAGCGTTATTGAAAGTCATTTAAGTTCCAATTTAACTTCCTGGGCTGGAGCTGTAGGCCCTTGGCAAATTATGCCCGAGGAAGCGACTCGTCTAGGGCTTAAATTAACACCCAACGATGAGCGTACCGATTATTATAAAAGCACGCAGGCTGCAGCTACTATTTTAAAAGAACTATACACTGAATTTGGTGATTGGTTATTAGTTGTAGCTGCCTACAACGGCGGAGCAGGAAGAGTAAGGCAAGCTATTAAGAAAAAAGGCACTAAGGATTTTTGGGAATTACAATATGAACTTCCATTAGAGACACGCAATCATGTAAAGAAATTTATAGCAACGCATTATGTATTTGAGGAAGAGAACGCGAGAGCGTTCGATAATAGAGGAAGACTAAATACGTTCGATGAAATGGAAAAACTAAATGCGTTAGATAAAACAAAAGGGCCTAGTATTTTATTACAAACGAGTTATGCGGAAGTAAAAGTAAGTGGTCGATTTCGTATTTCGGTAATTGCACAGTACTTAAATATTGCCGAAAAAGAATTGTCACTATTGAATCCTAAATTCGATCAGCTACTTGGATCAGGAAAATCGTATTCATTAAAATTGCCTAAGGATAAGCTAGAAATATTTGAGGCCCATAAAAATGATATTTTACAGGCCTCGTTACAATCTTTATATTTGATTAAGGAGTAATCTTATTATTTTCCTTAATTAAAAATTATATTTAAAAGTCGTCGTCGAATTCGTCTTTGTCATCAAACAAATCATCATCGTCTAAGTTCAAGTCATCATCTAAGCCAAGGTCATCGTCGTCATCTCCTTTTTTACCTTTACCTGCTTTCTTTGTTGACTTCTTTGGCATATCAAATTCTTCGAAGTCTGGATCCCAGCTATCATCTTCTTCAGCCTTGCCCCAATCGTCATCCACTTCTTCTTCTGCATCATCATCCTCGTCGGTTGCATCCTCGTCAATAGCCTTTTTCTTAGGGGCTGATTTACTCACTTTTTCCGCTGGTCCAAATTCACTTTTTTTACTTGCGGACTTTTTTTCTTTAATCGTTTTTACTGCCATAGTTCTTCAAAATTACACTGTAAAATTTCACCCGTTTTTTTTATTTACCAAATAAAAATGGACTTTTTTTTGTCATTAATTAGTTGTAAAAATGACTGTTTAAAATTATAAATGTACGATTTGATCTCTGCCAGGTCCATTGGATACAAACTTAACTGGCACGCCTAAATAAGTATTAATATATTCAATATACGACTTCATAGTTGCAGGCAATTCATTTTCTAATTTCATTTTAGTGGAATCAGTATGCCAACCTTGCATGGTTTTCCAAACTGGTGTTACTGGTGTGCCCACTAATTGGAATGGTACATAGTCAATTTCTTTGCCTTCCATTTCATATGCCACTCCCAAATCCAATGTTTCGAATGAATCTAAGATATCGGCTTTTGTCATAATAATCTGCGTTACACCATTAATCATACAAGTGTATTTTAACGCTACTAAGTCAATCCAACCACAACGACGAGGTCGGCCTGTAGTTGCACCAAACTCACTTCCTATTTTTCTTAATTCTTCCCCTTTCGCATCATGCAATTCAGTAGGGAAGGGGCCGCTACCCACACGTGTACAATACGCTTTAGAAATACCAAATACTTCACCAATTTGTTTTGGAGAAATACCTAATCCTGTACAAACCCCAGCCGAAATGGTATTGCTTGAAGTAACAAAAGGGAAGGTTCCAAAATCAATGTCTAACATAGAACCTTGCGCACCCTCGGCCAATACTTTTTTGCCCTTTGCAATTTGGTCATTAATAAAGTATTCGCAATTAATGATGTTCAAAGTTTTTAAGAATTCAATAGCTTCAAAAAATTCTGATTCCATTTCGCTAATGTCTTCGTTGAAATTATAGCTATCTAAAATTTTCTGATGCTTCATTCTTAAGGCAATATACTTGCTA
>CANGMV010000158.1 GCA_947454745.1 Bacteroidota bacterium
CTAGCAGGCTGGGTGCAAACCATTCGTAAATTCGGTGCCATTACTTTTGTGGACCTTAGAGATCGCTATGGCATTACTCAGTTATTATTGGGTGAAGAATTACAAGCGCAATTGGATGCACAACCCTTAGGTCGTGAATTTGTTTTGCAAGTAAAAGGAATTGTAATTGAACGTTCTAATAAAAATGCAAATATCCCTACAGGTGAAATTGAAATTAAAGTTACTGAGTTTAAAATTTTAAACGCTTCAATTGTGCCTCCGTTTACTATACAGGATGACACAGATGGTGGAGATGACATTAGAATGAAATACCGTTTCTTGGATTTAAGAAGAAACGCAGTGAAAAAGAATATTGAATTAAGATATAGTGTAAACAGAGCAACCCGTAATTACTTACATGAAAAAGGATTCATGGATATTGAAACTCCTTTTTTAATTAAGTCAACACCCGAAGGTGCACGTGACTTTGTGGTACCAAGCAGAATGAATGCTGGTGAATTTTATGCCCTACCGCAGTCTCCTCAAACCTTTAAGCAACTATTAATGGTAAGTGGTTATGACCGTTACTATCAAATTGTAAAATGTTTTAGAGACGAGGATTTAAGAGCCGATCGTCAACCTGAGTTTACACAGATTGACTGTGAGATGAGTTTTGTAGAGCAAGAAGATATCTTAAACATGTTTGAAGGTTTAATTAAGAGCATATTTAAAGACGTAAAAAATATCGACTATACCGAGACTGTACAAAGAATGACTTGGGAGCATGCTATGTGGAATTACGGTAACGATAAGCCAGATATTCGCTTTGGTATGGAATTATGTAATTTAAAAAAGCCAAGCCATGTGTTCTCCGACAAAGAAGACAAAGCTGCTTTAATAAACGGCGTTGATTTTAAAGTATTTGACGAAGCGGAAACAGTTATTGCCATTGCAGCTCCAGGTTGTAGCGAGTTTACACGTAAACAAACCGACGAATTAACCGAGTGGGTAAAGCGTCCACAAATTGGTATGAAAGGATTGGTATTCATAAAATGCAATGCCGACGGTACTTTCAAAAGCAGCGTAGACAAATTCTATTCAGAAGATAAATTAAAAGCCATTGCTGCTGCAGCCAACGCAAAAGCAGGTGATTTGATTTTAATATTAGCTGGAGCAGAAGAAAGAACTAGAAAAGCGATTAGTGAATTACGCTTGGAATTGGGCAAGCAATTAGGTTTCCGAAAAGAAGATGAATTTAAATTATTATGGGTATTAGATTTCCCATTGTTTGAGTATGACGAAGAAGGCAACCGTTGGGTAGCAAGACACCATCCATTCACTTCTCCTAAGCCTGATCACATTGACATTATGATTAACAATGCGCCTGAAATTAAAGACGCTGCAAAATATTTAGAACATCCTTACGCGAATATCAAAGCCAATGCTTATGATATGGTGTTGAATGGCAATGAAATTGGAGGCGGATCCATTCGTATCTTCCAAAGAAACTTACAAGAAAAAATGTTTGCTGCATTAGGTATGTCACCTGAAGAAGCACAACATAAGTTCGGTTTCTTATTAGGTGCTTTTGAATACGGCGCACCTCCTCATGGCGGTATTGCATTTGGCTTTGACCGTTTATGCGCATTATTAGGTGGCAGTGAAAGTATTAGAGACTTTATTGCCTTCCCTAAAAACAACAGTGGACGCGATGTGATGTTAGATGCACCAAGCAGTATCGACGACAAGCAATTTGAAGAGTTACATATTAAGCTAAATTTAAAATAAGCAATGGAGCCTAACTTAAAACTCTACAAAGTATTAACTTATATCTTAATCCCTATTGCCTTATTCTTTGGCTTTATTGATGTAATTTTCTTAATGTCTGCTTTGGCGAATCCTAGCGCTTTGATATTTGTTTTTATCATTGCTTGTTTAGTGATATATACTTTTACGAGTTTTAAATTTTACCGATTAGGTGTTCAACGCGAACAACCACTCACCAAAAATTTAAAAGACTGGGTAAAAGTAAATGCCATTGTAAGTATTTTTTTATGCAGTTTATTTTGCTTGGACGCGATTAGTGTTTTAGGCTCAAGCAATGTTACCCTATTAAAATACATAGATGAATTTTTATTGCAACAACCTGGATTCCCCAAGGAAGTGAGCGCCAATTTGGTGTTATCCTTGTTAAAAATTGTCTCTGTCATTTTATTAGTTACGGGAGCCGTAGGCATTATACATATTCGTATTACCCTTCGATTAGTAAAACAATACGACTACTTATTCGAATAGCCCTTTCATTCAAAACGCAAATTGCGTAACTTTAAGTAATGAAGCACCCTATTCCTTTAGCTGAACGTTTACGACCACAAACCCTTTCCGACTTAGTTGGACAAGAACATTTGTCGGGAGCGAATAGTGTATTACAAAAAGCCATACAAAAAGGCAAAGTGCCTTCCATGATTTTCTGGGGCCCTCCTGGCGTTGGCAAAACCACCCTGGCAAATATTATTGCTACTACATTTAATAGCGCCTATTACCAGCTCAGTGCCATTAGCAGTGGTGTGAAAGAGTTAAGAGAAGTAATTGAAGAAGCAAAAACTAAAGATGGTGCCATTTTATTCATAGACGAGATTCACCGATTTAATAAAGGTCAACAAGATGCTTTATTGGGTGCAGTGGAAAAAGGGATTATCACTTTAATTGGTGCTACGACCGAAAATCCAAGTTTTGAAGTGAATAGCGCCTTATTAAGCCGATGTCAAGTATTTATTTTAAAAGCTTTGGATAAAGCAGGTCTTACCCAACTGGTTCATCAAGCCATTGAAAAAGACGAACTGTTTAAAAACAACCCCATTGAATTAAAAGAAACCGACGCCTTGTTTCAGCTATCGGGAGGTGATGGAAGAAAACTATTAAACCTTTTAGAACTATCGGTGGAAGCCCTAATTGGGACCAGCAAAAATAATGAACCACTTGTATTGACAGATGAATGGGTCATGCAAGTTGCTCAAACCAATATTGCTTTGTATGATAAAAATGGAGAACAACATTATGATATCATATCCGCATTTATAAAAAGTATGCGTGGCTCTGATCCTAATGGAGCAATTTATTGGTTGTCCCGTATGATTACTGGTGGCGAGGATGTGAAATTCATTGCAAGGCGTATGCTCATTTTTGCAAGTGAAGATATTGGCAATGCCAATCCTAATGCTTTACTACTTGCCAATAGTTGTTTTGATGCCGTGAATAAAATTGGGTATCCCGAAAGCAAAATCATCCTTTCGCAATGTGCAATTTATTTAGCAAGTTCAGCAAAAAGCAATGCCTCCTATGAAGCCATTGCCAAAGGCTTAGCCATGGTACAAAAAACAGGCAACCTACCAGTGCCTTTACATTTGCGTAATGCACCTACTAAATTTATGAAGGACCTGGATTATGGCAAGGACTATCAATACTCCCATTTAGGAGAAAACAATTTCTTAGAACAGGAATACCTACCCGATGAAATTAAGGGCACTGCATTTTATATACCACAAAAGAATGCAAGAGAGGAATAATTAAAGAAATTCTTGCACGAGCGTTGGAAAGGAAAATACAATTACTAAAAAGGCCCACTAGTGTGAGCCTTTAAAATTTATTGGAGCTGTTTTTTAAGCTATCTTTTCTGGAACGGCGCGACCAACAATGCCCGATGCAGCACCACGGTCACCACCTTCATGGTATTCAGCATCTTCGTTCACATCCCATAAATCATATACTTCAGTTCCTGCAATAATGTTTTTAGCAGCTAACATGGCCGTCATCATACTATGGTCCTGGTTATTGTATTTGTGCATGCCATTACGGCCTACTAAGTACAATCCTTTGTATTGTTTTATTGCTTCACGAATTA
>CANGMV010000159.1 GCA_947454745.1 Bacteroidota bacterium
TTCCGGCAGCAGCTATTGCGCATGCAAATATAGTGGTGGTATTATCGGTGATTGGAATTTTATATGCTTCCTTTATTGCAATACGCCAGGATGATATAAAACGTTTGATCGCCTATTCTTCTATTGCGCATATTGGTTTAATGAACGCTGCTTTATTTACCCAAAATCAAATTGGTGCACAAGGTGTTTTAATACAATTGTTCTCACATGGTGTGAATGTATTGGGATTGTGGATAGTGGCCGATGTGGTTGAACAACAAACGGGTACTAGATCTATGAAAGCTTTAGGCGGGTTAGCAAAAAAACAACCAACACTTGCTATTTTATTAGTTGGGTTTGCATTTGCTAATATTGCATTGCCATTAACAAATGCTTTTGTTGGAGAGTTCTTGATGTTTAATAGTTTATTCCAATTCAATCCTTGGATAGCTGCCGCGGCAGGTGTAAGTGTTGTATTGGCTGCAATTTATACTTTGAATATGGTGCAAAAAGTAGCTTATGGCGAAGTAAGTGCCGCAACGAACTTAATGCAAGCGCCTAATAAAAAAGCGCAAGGCGTATTAATTGTATTATTGGTAATTGTATTTTTCACAGGAGTGTATCCACAGCCATTGTTTGATATTACGGCGGATACTTTGCAACAATTGTTTGTTAAATAATTAAAAGAATTAGTAATGAATGCTATAATTATATCTGCTTTATTAGGTGTGATCATGATGTTTTGCTCTTGGGGCATTGCATCGGCTAAAACGCAACGAAACATTGGCCTATTGGGCATGCTTGTATTAATTGGTGCCAACTTCGCAGAACTTAGTGGATGGTGGACCATCCAATTTGACACCAAGGGAATGTTAGCGTTTAACGTCATTGGTTTATATGCCAACATGATCTTATTTGTATTGACCTTTGTATACCTGTGGATTAATGGAGAAGAAATAGGAAAAATTGGAAATCATTCAGCAGACTATTATGCCATTTTCTTTTTTATACTTTGTGGCGCAAGCGTATTAACCTCTTTCGATAATTTATTAATGTTATTTATTGGCATCGAAATTTTATCTATTCCTTTATACATCCTTACAGGCGCAGACAAAAAGAATTTATTTAGCAATGAAGCTTCATTGAAATATTTTTTAATGGGTTCTTTCTCAACGGGTATTTTATTATTGGGCATTACTTTTATTTATGGTGCAACAGGAAGTTTTCATTTAACGGCACCAATTATGAATCCTTCCACCAAAATGCCTGTTGAACACTTTTTAATGTCGGCAGGATTAATTTTACTTTTCGTTTCTATGAACTTTAAAGTATCTGCAGCACCTTTCCATTTTTGGACACCGGACGTATACGACGGTGCACCTACAGTATTTACCTCTTTTATGGCAACCATCGTTAAGTCGGCGGGTTTCATAGCATTCATTAAAGTGTTCGAAGTGCAAAGAGTAGCCTTAGGTTACACTTGGTTCATTATTTTACCATTTGTGATAGTGGCTACCTTATTGATTGGAAATATTACTGCAGTATTCCAACGTAGCGTGAAGCGTATGTTGGCTTATTCAAGTATCGCGCAAGCAGGTTTTATGTTATTTGCATTGTATGGTCGATCTATCTTTAATAACGAAGCGATTTTATTATACATCGTTGCCTATTCATTAGCAACAATTGGTGTATTTGCTATTTTAGTTAAGATGAAGGATTATAGTTTTGAATCTTTCAATGGATTGGCCAAAAAGCACCCTGCGCTCGCTTTTTTAACGACTTTGTTTTTGTTCTCATTGGCCGGTATTCCTTTAACTGCAGGCTTTTTTGCCAAGTATTTAATGTTAAATGCATTGTTGACTGCTGGTTCAGGATTATGGTTGTTGATCATAGCTATTGTATTTGCAGCGGTAAGTGTATTCTACTATTTCCGATTGGTACAAGCCATGTATTTTACTGCAGGAGAGCCAGCTATCAATGAAATTGACAAAAAGTATGAAATAAAGCTTTGGGTAATTGCCATTGTGATTATTTTACTAGGCGTTTTCCCTAACTTATTGTTCAGTTATCTATACTTTTAGCCGTTCTTCAATTAGTAAGACCCTCTAAGGGTATATAGTGGGTAGTTTGTTGAATCTGTCCTACCTTTATTTTCAGCAAACCTTGTATAATGACTATTCAGGATTCATTCGTATTGGCATGGCGCACAGTTAAAAGCAATAAGCTTAGAACTGGTATTACTGTGGCTATTATTGCATTTGGCATCATGGCATTAATTGGTATTATTACCGCTATTTCGGCAATGAACCAAAGTTTAAAGGAGAACTTCTCATTCATGGGAGCCAATGCGTTTAGTGTACGTTATAAGGAACTAAATGCGAGAATGGGTGGTCCTAATAATGGCGACGAATTTTCTAAAACAAAAAAAGGTCAGAAAGAAAAAAAATCCAATTTAGATAAACCTATTAGAATCGAAGAAGCTGCTTATTTTAAAGAGCATTATGGCTTTGGGCGCGCAATTGTTAGTATCTCTCGACGTGCGGGTGGAAATAATGAATTGCATTACAAGGATAAAAAAACAAATCCGCAGATTACATTAATGGGCGGTGACGATAATTATTTAGCAGTAAATGGATACTCCTTAACCAGTGGTAGAAATTTAAATAATGTAGATATTGAAAGCGGTAGAAGTGTTTGTATTGTTGGCAGCAATGTGGCTGCAAAATTATTTCCAAATAAGCCAGCGTCTTGCGTTGATAAAGTGATTTTATTACAAGGAAAGCCTTATCGCATTATTGGTTTATTAAAATCAAAAGGGTCAAGTGCGATGATGAGACAGGACGATATTGTCATTTCATCTTTAAAAAATGTACGTCAATACACCAACAGCAATCCTTCTTATGCCATTGGTGTGATGGTGAATAATGTGGCTGAATTAGAACCTGCAATAGGAGAGACCACCGAACAAATGCGAAAAGCAAGAAGATTAATTCCTACCGAAACTGATAATTTCGTCATAGATAAGAGTGATAAATTTGCAGAAATGTTTATTGGATTTCTTGCCGGAATTAGTGGCGCTGCAGGCGCTATTGGTATGATTACTTTAATTGGCGCTGCCATTGGGCTTATGAATATTATGCTAGTTGCAGTTAGCGAAAGAACACGCGAAGTAGGCCTTATTAAAGCCCTAGGCGGAAAGAAAAAAGATGTACGCCGTCAGTTTTTATTTGAAAGCGTTTGTATTAGTATTTTAGGCGCCATATTTGGAATTATTTTAGGAGTAGGAGTCGGAAATTTATTTAGTTTAATATTACATACAGGGTTTGTAGTTCCTTGGATGTGGGTGGCCATCGGCATTATAATTTGTTCTATTGTAGGGTTGGCAGCGGGTATTTATCCGGCTATGAAAGCAGCTTCTTTAAATCCAATTAATGCTTTGCGATATGAATAAATGATTGTATAGCATATAAATATCTTTCCATAAAAAAGGGCCCGTATGTTCGGGCCCTTTTTTTATTCGCATAATAAAGAAAGTAGAATCAATTACTTAGGATCTAAGATATGCTTAATGCGATCTTGTAAATCGTCAAAGTGATTCACAGAAGTTGCATCGTTGATACTTGCCTTGTTGGCTTGTATGCTAGCAGCTAATTTCTTCAATTGTGCTTTTGCTTCTGACACTACATCGGTATTTTCAACATCTACTGCAGGTCCCATTCTTAATACAGGTGCTGCTGGTGTAGAACTCGGGTTGATTAAATCACCTAATTGAGTAACATAAGTTTTTTGCAAGTTACGACGGAATACATCGGTAGCTTGATGGCTATTCAATTCACTGAACAATCCTTTACGTGTGTCTTCCATCATTTCATGTAATGAATAAGAAGCTGTTGTAAA
>CANGMV010000160.1 GCA_947454745.1 Bacteroidota bacterium
ATTCACTGTTGTAGCGCCTAAAATTGCTGCTCGTCCAGGTGGATATACTCGTATCATCAAATTAGGTATTCGTCCAGGTGACAACGCCGAAAAAGCGATGATCGAATTAGTAGACTTCAACGAAATTTACGGCAATTCAATTGCAACTGCAGCTGAACCAGCTAAAAAGACTCGTAGAAGTAAAGCAACTGCAGCTCCTAAGAAGGCAGCAGAAGCTACAGAAACTCCTGCTACTGAAGAAGCAACTGATTCTACACCAGAAGCAGCTGCTGAATAATGCAAAACGTTATTTAACATATAAGGCAAGACTTTGGTCTTGCCTTTTTTTTGCCTAAATTTGCAACATATACAACACCTACAACCTATAATAGCATAATCCAATGACCGCACAACCCGCAATCTTAGTTTTAGCCGATGGCAATGTATTTCACGGACAAGCATTTGGCAAGATAGGAACCACTACTGGTGAGATTTGTTTTAACACAGGTATGACGGGCTATCAGGAAGTGTTTACCGATCCTAGCTATACTGGTCAAGTGATTATCATGAACAATGTGCATGTTGGAAACTATGGTGTGAAGGATACCGATGTGGAAAGTAAGTCGGTTAAAATTCATGGATTAATTGGAAGAAATTTAGAAGAAAAATATTCTCGTGCATTGGCTGACGGCAATTTGAATGATTATTTAATTGCGAATAATATTGTTTCCATCGAAGGTTTGGATACAAGAGCATTAGTAGCACATGTAAGAACAAGTGGTGCAATGAACTGTATTATTTCTTCAGACAATTTAGACGTTGATGCATTAAAAAGACAATTGGCTGCTGTGCCAAGTATGGATGGATTAGAATTGGCAAGCACAGTGAGCACTAAGGAAATATATGAATTGGGTGATGTGAATTCTCCAATTAAAGTATCGGTGCTTGACTTTGGTATAAAGCATAATATTTTACAATGTTTAATAGATAGAGGAGTGCATGTAAGAGTGCATCCTGCAAAAACCGATTTCGCTACTTTAAAAGCGTTTAATCCAACGGGTTATTTTTTATCGAATGGTCCTGGTGATCCAGCGCCAATGGATTATGCAGTTGCAACGATCAAACAAATTTTAGCAGAGAAAAAACCATTGTTTGGTATTTGTTTAGGTCATCAATTATTGGCAAGAGCGAATGATATTCCTACTTTTAAAATGCACCACGGACATAGAGGATTAAATCATCCTGTAAAGAATTTAATTTCTGGACGTTCTGAAATCACTACTCAGAATCACGGATTTGGCGTGGATCCTGAAGCTGTAAGGAAGCATGACAATGTAATTGTTTCTCATGTAAACTTGAATGACGATTCTATCGAAGGTATAAAGTTAAAAGACCGTCCTGCATTCAGCGTACAATACCATCCGGAAGCTACGCCAGGCCCGCACGATAGCAGGTATTTATTTGATGATTTCGTATCTTTAATGAAGGCGAACTAATCAAACTAGTAAACTCAAGAATCATTATCGTCATTAAATTATAACTATGCCAAATATTACCATCATCAATGGGCCTAATTTAAATTTGTTAGGCAAGCGTGAACCAGGTGTTTATGGCAATGAAAGTTTTGATGATTTTTTAGTGCAATTAAAGCAGGATTTTCCTAAAGTTAATTTTACATATTACCAATCCAATATAGAAGGGGAGTTGGTAGATGCGATTCAAAAATATGGTTTCGATCAGGATGGAATTATTATTAATCCTGCAGCGTATACACATACTTCAATTGCTATTGGCGATGCAATTGCATCTATTAAAGTGCCTGTTATTGAAGTGCATATAAGCAATGTACATGCTAGAGAGGATTTTAGAAAAATCTCACATGTATCTGCGAAAGCGGTAGGTACGATTGTTGGTTTGGGTTTAAAAGGATACAAGCTTGCCACTGAATGGTTAGTAAGCAATATGAAATAATGAACTGTTAGTGCGATGAATGTAGATCTCGCATAAAGTTTTCACTATTACAAGTACGTATTTTAAAACTGTTTTACTATGACATCAAAAGCTTCCTCTTATCAAAAAAAAATGTGGAAGCTTATTGGGGTTACTGTACTTGTTAAAATTCTTTTATCTTTTTTCTTAGAATTAGGCAACGACGAAGTGTACTATTATACTTATGCGATTCAGCCCGATTGGAATCATTTTGACCATCCAGGAATGGTTGGATGGATGATGCGCTTAACGAGTATAAATTTACAATGGGTGAGCACACTATCCATGCGACTAGGAAGCATATTTTGTGCAGCAGGGGCTAGTTGGATAATTTTTAAAACAGGCACCTTATTAAGAGATGAAAGCGCTGGATATATTGCAGCATGGATGTATTCACTCTCTATTTATACTTCGATAATTGCAGGGTTGTTTGTATTACCTGATAGTCCGCAATTATTGTTTTTTACACTTAGTATTTATTGGATGGTTAAATGGGTAATGGCTCCGCAAAGTTTCAAAGTAAAAGATTGGATTTTATTAGGCTTGTTTATTGGCTTAGCAACTTTAAGTAAAGTGCATGGTTTGTATTTATGGATCGGGTTCGGAGCATATATTTTGTTTCATCAAGCCAAGACTTTAAAAAATAAGCAGCTCTATTTAGCCATCCTCATAACAGTTGCGTGCATTCTTCCTATTCTGTATTGGAATATTCAAAATGACTTTATAACCTATCGTTACCATTCCAAAAGAGTGATGCATACAGGTTTATTATTGGATAGTTTTATGCAACAAGTGATTGGAGAGTTATTGTACCAAAACCCACTTGTATACATTGCAGTAATTATTTCCTTGTGGAATTGGAAACGATTAAAATTGGCTTTTCAAAATGCAGCACTGCCCTTATTATTATGGTTAAGCCTTCCATTGATATTTACTTTTTGGGGATTGTCTTTATTTAATCCTACTTTACCTCATTGGACAGGGCCAGGCTTTATTGCTTTGTTTTTAATAGCGGGAGTATATTGGAGCAATCGTATTGGTTTTGCTTCCAACACCAAACAGGAATTGCCAAGCATTATAAAATGGGCAGGAGGGCTATTAGGAGCTTTAATAGCAGGCTTTTTATTGCTTGTGTATGTTTTCCCTAAGCAACTGGGTTCCGATAAATTAAGCAACCTAGGAGAGTATAATCCTATTAATGATGTAACTGGTTGGGAGCAGTTCACCCAATCATTTCAAAAAATCGTGATTAAGGATCAGCAAGACGGAGCTATGCAGGCGCACAGTCCCATAATTATTCATAAATGGTTTCCTGGCGGACATATCTTATTTTATACAGCGCATCCCTTGCAAATGCCAGTAATAGCAGTTGGTGTATTGGAAGACGTTCACAAGTTTGCTTGGTTAAATAATACAGTACCTGCGCTAAAACTAGGGGAGAATGCTTATACCATTGTACCTAGTAATTTGCCAGCGAATCCTACCGAATTGTATGGAAAATATTTTGAAACCATTAGCCCTCCGGATACAATTCCAGTAATGTCAAAAGGGATATTGCTTCGAAATTTTTATGTCTATCGTTTGAAAAATTGTGTAGCAATTCCACCTCGTATTTTACCTTAACCATTCATGTAGTCTTGATTACCAAGTAAATTCATCAAAATCCTTTCGATAGGAGATGCTTACCCCTTGTCGATTTCGCTTGCCTAATGCGCTTCCATTAATATCAAGGCTATTACGATTAAATACAATTGCCCTAAGCTTTCTATCCCTGGTTAAAATAAATTCTATATTCACATCAGGCAACCATTGTAAGTCGCTATTTTGAAGGGTGCTGGTATTGCGTACATTAAAATCTAAATCGCCACCCACATTTACAATAATTTTCTCGTTTAAGAAAC
>CANGMV010000161.1 GCA_947454745.1 Bacteroidota bacterium
ATCATTTTGTTGGTGGCAACTATTGGGTTTAGTTTTTTCATTCAATTATTTATTGCCAAGCCCGATTTATCAAAAGCAATTGTTGGATTTATACCTTCTAAATTATCACCTCAAGCATTGTATATAGCAGTTGGTATTATTGGAGCAACAGTGATGCCGCATAATTTATATTTACATTCTGCGTTAGTGCAAACCCGAAAAATAAATCGGAATGCGGCAGGTATCAGGAAATCTATTTTTTATAATTTTATAGATAGTGCAGTTGCTTTAAATGCTGCCTTTTTTGTGAATGTAGCCATTTTAATTTTAGCAGCAACTGCATTTTATGCAACTGGCCATGTGGAAGTGGCAAAAATTGAAGATGCACATGCATTGTTAGCTCCATTGTTAGGTTCTAAATTAGCCCCCATTTTATTTGCGATTGCTTTAATTGCTGCGGGCCAAAGCTCAACAGTAACAGGCACTTTAGCAGGACAGATTGTAATGGAGGGTTATTTAAAATTAAGACTCAATCCTTGGATAAGAAGACTCATTACGCGTTTGGTTGCGATTGTGCCAGCTGTATTGGTGATAGGTATTATGGGCGAAGGGAAAGTAGATGCATTGTTAATTTTTAGTCAGGTCATTTTAAGTTTACAATTGGGTTATGCAGTAATACCTTTAATTCATTTTGTAAGTGATAAAAATACCATGGGGGAGTTTGCCATTAATTGGAAGATTAAAATTTTAGCTTGGTTGGTGGCCGCCGTTTTAGTTTATTTAAATGGACATTTAGTATTTGATTTTGTATCCGATTTTTTAGCCAACTCAAATTTTACATCTTTAAAAATTGGGGTGGTTGTCATTATTCTATTTTTCGTAGGACTCCTCATTTACATTACGTTGTTTCCATTTATACGTAAGCATCACCAAATTGGGAAGACCGATTTACATGGTGATTTTGTAGAATTGGATTGGAGTCAAAATGAGCCAGTACAAAGAATTGCTATTGCTTTAGATTTTACTTCCAGTGACAAGCAGTTAATGAATACAGCCATTGCACATTCAAAATCATATTCGGCTGATCCCAATAGTCCTGCAGTTAGTTTTATTCTTATTCATATCGTTGAGAGTGCTACCGCCAATTATCATTTAGACGCCAGTGATGACGAAGAATCTCGAAAGGATCAGGAGCGTTTAAATGTATATGCTCAGGCGCTAATTACTAAAGGATATCAGGCAAGTACAGCATTAGGCTATCGCAATAGGGTAAAAGAGATCGTAAGAATTGTGCAGGAAAAAGACGCACAATTGTTAGTAATGGGAGCGCATAAGCACCAAGGATGGAAGGACTATTTATTTGGAGAAACGATCGAATCGGTGCGTCACAAGTTAAACATTCCAGTACTAATTGTAAATCAATAAGTTTCCTATTGGTTTTAGTAGCCTTAATCAGCCATTTTATACCTACATTTTGTACATTTGCAGACAAAATTTTTAAATTATATGGGACAAAAAATCAAAGTTGCCAATCCAGTTGTAGAATTGGATGGAGATGAAATGACAAGGATTATTTGGAAGTTTATTAAGGATAAGTTGATCTTGCCTTATTTAGACATTGATATTAAATATTACGACTTAGGTATGGAGTATCGTGACGAGACGAATGACCAAGTAACTATTGATGCAGCGAATGCCATTAAACAATATGGTGTTGGTATCAAATGTGCTACAATTACTCCCGACGAGCAAAGAGTTGAAGAGTTCAAACTAAAACAAATGTGGAAGAGCCCGAACGGTACCATCCGTAATATTTTAGATGGTACAGTGTTTCGTGAGCCAATTGTTTGTAATAACGTTCCTCGTTTAGTGCCTAACTGGACTGCACCTATTTGTATTGGTCGTCATGCATTTGGTGATCAGTATCGTGCAACTGACTTTGTAACAAAAGGAAAAGGTAAATTAACCGTTAAGTTTGAAGGCGAAGACGGAACTACACAAGAATACGAAGTATATAACTATAAAGGGGATGGTGTTGCATTAACAATGTACAATACCGACGAAAGTATTTATGGTTTTGCCCGTGCTTGTTTTAACCAAGCATTGGCTAAAAAATGGCCTTTATACTTGTCTACAAAAAATACTATTTTAAAAAAATATGATGGTCGTTTTAAAGACATTTTTGAAGAAGTATACCAAAACGAATTTAAAGCAAAGTATGCAGCAGCAGGTATTACCTACGAGCATCGTTTAATTGATGATATGGTTGCGAGTGCTTTAAAATGGAATGGTAATTTTGTATGGGCTTGTAAAAACTATGATGGTGATGTACAATCGGATACAGTAGCACAAGGTTTTGGTTCATTAGGTTTAATGACTTCTACTTTAATTACACCCGATGGTAAAGTAATGGAAGCAGAAGCTGCACACGGAACAGTGACTCGTCACTTCCGCGAGCACCAAAAAGGAAATAGAACTTCCACAAACCCAATTGCTTCTATTTTTGCATGGACAAGAGGTTTAGAGTTCAGAGGTCAATTAGATAATAACCAAGAGTTGATTCGTTTCTCTAAAGCATTAGAAGATGTTTGTGTGGAGACAGTAGAGTCTGGTATTATGACAAAAGACTTGGCAGTTTGTGTACACGGAAATAAAGTAAGCCACGGCGAACACTATGTATACACTGAAGAATTCTTAGATGCATTAGATGCTAATTTGCAGAAAAAACTTGCGTAAACAGATCTCTATGTTGAATAAAAAAAAGCCACTCGATTGAGTGGCTTTTTTTATGCGAACTATATTTGAATATACTTGAATGGATAATTATTTTAGTACTTCTAATACTGGTTTTCCAATACTACCACTTGGCATTTGAATACCTAATAAAGTAGTAATGGTTGGTGCAATATCAGTCATCGAAGTAGGCGTATTCACTACACTATGTTTAATGCCATTACCCACTAATAAAAAAGGAATATGTGCATCATAATTATACAATACGCCATGGCTTGTGCCAGTTGGGTAACCATCCACCACACCTGACTTTGTCAATAACATTAAGTCACCACCACGTTGTGCATTATATCCATTTACAATTTTTTCTCTAGCCATTTGAGGCAATGCAGCAATAGCCGCTTTGCGGCTCTCAACTACCTGTAATACTTGAGGTTTCTTTTCTAAATAACTACTCACTAAATGAACTAAACTCTCATTGCTTACATGTAAACTATCCATTAAAGGGTGGTTAAAATAAATATTGTATTCGCCCACAAATGAAATCAATTTAGGATTCATATTGTTTGCATTTAAGCAAGCGATAATATCATTCTTAACAGCTCCGTCATCATAGTTTTCACCAGGTAGCTTATGGTTTTTTGCATAGGCTGGAATATTAGCCACAGCATGATCGGCTGTTAAAAAAACTGTGTAATTGTCTTTACCAACTTGCTTGTCTAAAAAGCTAAAGAACTCGGCTAAAATTTCATCTAATTTTACATAGCCATCCAAGGTTTCCCATGAATTAGGCCCAAAGGAATGTCCAATATAATCGGGCGAAGAAAAGCTAACCGCTAATAAATCGGTAATACTATCAGCCCCTAAATGCTCGTTTAATAATGCTTGTTTTGCAATATCAATTACTAAACTATTTCCTTGTGGTGTACTCGTTATTTTAGAATAGTCTTTGCCAATGAACGCACTAAAGTCATATGGGAAATGCTTTGCTTCTTTACCAAATGGAGTAGACTCATAAGCGTTTTCGTCGGCGTCGCAATTGTTTTCATAAACTGCATTGGCAAGGCTCAATTTCCAGCCCTTACTGTATAAGCTGTCCACATGATGCGCGTTGTTATAATTGGTTAACCAGGTAGGCAA
>CANGMV010000162.1 GCA_947454745.1 Bacteroidota bacterium
ATTCACGCCAGGTATCGCAACCGTCATGGTCTCGGCATTAGGTTTGCCATCTTCTGCATTCCTCAATAAATCTTCTTTATAAATTAATAAAGGTCCAACACCTTTTCCTAAAGCACCACCTGCGTTTAATAAATGATAATTTTTTTTTACCAAGGGCCATACGCCATAACTGATTTTTGAAATAGGCAACTTGCCCTGCAATGCCCACTCGTTAAGGGTTTGCACGTCTTCCAAATGTAAATTAAAAGTATAACCCTTTGTGTCAATTTTTTGATTCACCAACGCATCAAAAATAAAAGTATCGTTAGGGCAGGGGGAGAATCCCAAATCTAGTACAGGCATTTTAAGCAGTTTTATATAAGGCGTCTAAAAATTCTAACAAGGTTTCGTTCAAATTATAAATAGCTTCTTGCATTTTCCATTTGGATTTATCACGCTCTCCAACATAATTACTTACAGCACGCAATTGAATAAAGGGAATCGTCAAATCGCGTCCTATATAATGTAAGCTCGCGCCTTCCATGGATTCAAGCACAGCTTTATATCTTCCACTATATAATGCTATTTTATTTTTATCGGTGCTAATGGTATTGACAGTTACTGCTTTTTTAGTCGGCAAATTCAACACATTAAATTGATTGAGCCAAGGATTAGGCAAACTCTTTTTTTCATAAGGAGGGTCGTTGGGTTTGTCCAATTTCATATCAAACAAATCCTTCCATACTTTATTTTCCATCACGCCAATATCTCCAGCAAAATCATCTTTCACTGCAAATACTTTACCCAAAGGAATTTTTTTATCAAAGCAACCAGCAATGCCAACTTGTATAATTATAGTAGGTGTTTCCTGCGTAAACATTTTCATGATGGAAACACTCGAGGCCAACATGCCAATGCCAGACTCGTGAAACCCAACTGAAAACTTTTTACTGTTTCCTACATATTTTGGGTTGATTTTTTGAAAACTAGGCATCCATTCGCCATGGGTAGCCGCTGTAATGATTACTCTCATACTTCAAAGGTCGGTAAAGGGGACTAAAAAATGGGTTCTTCCTTTCAAAATTATATCTTTGCAAAAAATAGCGTTTACCCAATGGTATATTTAACAAGAGTAGAGCATTTTAATGCAGCACATAAATTGGCCAATCCAAATTGGTCCAAGGAAAAGAATGAAGAAGTGTTTGGCGTATGTGCAAACGAAAATTGGCATGGGCATAACTATGAATTATTGGTTACAATCAAAGGCAAACCGCATCCTGAAACTGGCTTCTTATATGATGTTAAAAAACTAAGCATATTGATTAAAAAGTATGTAATAGACGAATTAGACCATAAGAATTTGAATATGGATGTACCCTTTATGCAAGGGCAATTATGCAGTACCGAAAACCTGGCAATTGCTATTTGGAACCAACTTGCTCCTCATATTCCTGCCGAAGTACAACTCCATTGCATTAAATTATACGAGACACCCCGTATTTTTGTTGAATATTTTGGAGAATAATACATAAAATACCTAAACGTTTAATTTTTTCGTAAAAAGATTAAACAAAATGCTTCCTTGCGCGTTATAATTATAGTAACTTCATTCTCTTAATTTAATTTGGAAGCATGGATCAAAAAGTAGCGGTATTTAGAAAAGAGCATTTCAATGCTGCACACCGATTGTTTTGTGCCGACTGGTCGGACGATAAAAACAAGCAAGTTTTTGGCGCCTGTTCTAACCCAAATTATCATGGTCACAACTATGAACTGGTTGTTCAAGTAAATGGTGTTCCGGATCCTATTACTGGATTCGTAGTTAATACCAAGGACTTAAGCACCATTGTAGAGGAAGAAGTAAAACGCAGGTTTGATCATAAAAATTTAAACTTAGATACCGATTTTTTTAAACAATTAAATCCGACAGCAGAAAATATTGCGATTGTGATTTACAATTTAATAAGACCACGTATCTCTGAAACACTTGATTTAAAAATACGTCTGTATGAAACAGAAAGAAACTTTGTCGACTACCCCGCTTAAGGAGGAAAAGTTGGCCCTAGACAATTTGTTGATCGAAGAAATGGGCGATCAGCATAAAGCGAGTTCGGTGGATACACCAATGCGTGCTGATGCGTTTGATACAACAGACGATGAAAAAATTGCAGCAATTGAGCCACATTTCAGAGCTATTATGGAAATTTTAGGAATGGATTTGCGTGACGATAGTTTACGTGGAACCCCATTGCGAGTAGCTAAAATGTATGTAAAAGAATTGTTCCAAGGATTGAATCCAGCGAACATGCCAAGCATGACTTTGTTTGAGAATAAATTTCAGTACAATGAAATGTTGGTAGAAAAGAATATTAATTTTTACACGAATTGTGAGCACCATTTTGTGCCTTTCTTCGGTAAGGCGCATGTGGCATATATAAGCAGCGGAAAAGTAATTGGTTTGAGTAAATTGAATCGATTGGTAGAATATTTCTCCAAGCGTCCTCAAGTTCAGGAGCGATTAACTATGCAAGTAGGCAAGGCATTACAAACAGTATTGCAAACACAGGATGTTGCCATTATGATGGATGCAAAACATTTATGTGTTTCAAGCCGTGGTGTAAAAGATGATAGCTCTAACACCATTACAAGTTTTTTTGGAGGTAAGTTTCAAGAGGAACAAACCAAAATGGAATTCTTAAAGTATATCGAAATCAACGATAAGTAAAATAGTTAGTTATTAGTGTCGGGTTAGTTTTAGTACAGGTGGAGTGAAAGCTCCACCTTTTTTGTGCGCGGCAATGTCATATTAAATAATATTTATCTATATATTTTATTAATTTATAAAGTGTCATATTTCGTTACGTTGAAATAATTTATTGTAACTACTAAAATTTTGAACAAGAAATGATTTTATTGAATTTGTATCCTCATAATTAATTGCATGGTTTTATGAATAATTTAAGATACCAATTCAGTGAATTTTTAATGAACCTACAATGTTTATTAATGGGGGATCATTCAAAAAATGACACTTTGTACAATCTACAAACCTATAAATTGGAAGAGCTGTCAAGTGCATTGCCGGGCTGGCAGGTTCAGGTCCATGCCATTGAAAATGGCAAGAAAGTGTTTTTGGAAAATAGGAATACAAAACTGACTGTTTTATATAATGACGCAAATAATTTTATTGGTATCTCGGACGAGTATTGGAAGGATCTGAATATGCATTTCACTCGAAGGAGTTTAAATTAATTAGATCAAGTATGCATTGTTAAATTTTTTTTCTGCTTGTTTTAATGGGTCGTTTTTATAGATGGGGTGTAGGTGAGGCGAAAGCTTCACCTTTTTTTTATACTTTTGACAAAATGAATGCTATGTCAAAACATGCTTATGTATTTCCTGGACAAGGAAGTCAGTTTTCAGGAATGGGAAAGAATTTATACGAGCAAAATGAAGCTGCAAAAGCTTTATTTGAAAAAGCCAATGAAATTTTAGGTTTTCGTATTAGTGATATTATGTTTGAAGGAACCGATGAGCAATTAAAACAAACGAATGTAACACAACCTGCTGTATTTATTCATTCTGTAATTGCATACTTAACAATGCCACAAGTAGTTCCAGACATGGTAGCTGGACATTCTTTAGGAGAATTTAGTGCATTAGTTGCTAATAAAACATTGAGTTTTGAAGATGCTTTGCGATTAGTAAGTATTCGTGCAAAAGCAATGCAGGCTGCTTGTGAAATTCAACCTTCCACCATGGCTGCAGTGTTAGCTTTGGCCGATGAAAAAGTAGAAGAAGTTTGTGCAACAGTAGCGAAGGAAACAGGAGAAGTAGTTGTAGCAGCGAATTA
>CANGMV010000163.1 GCA_947454745.1 Bacteroidota bacterium
ACTTTGTCACTAAAAATTCAGAACAGTGGAGAGATTAATTTAGCAAATGTTCAAGTAAATGCGAATTTGAGTAATGTATTCCCGGCTGGCATAAAGTACAAATTAGACAGTATTAAAGTTGTCAGTGGAAATGTTGTTATTAATCCTAGCTATTCAGGAAGTGGATCAGCTACTACTCCTTTTAGTATTGCTCCAGGTATAGGATTTAAAGCAGGCTCAGGCATTAAAACAAATGCTTTACTAGATGCCAATTACTTATTCTCCAACGGCGTTAATTTGGCTATTAATGAGCAAGCGCAAATCGTATATTATCTTTCTATAGATCCAACTACAGAAAATATTGTATTAAAATTGCAATTTAATTCATCGGGAGATGCTCAAATTACCAAAGCTGATGGTACTATTAGTCAACAAATCAAACAGGCACTTTCTAAAGACGGCACTAATTTAGCATCGCACCCAAATAATTCAAATGCTGGTATTGCGGAACCTACTTATTTACCTTTGTTCCCGGTCGAAAAAATTGGAGCTTCATTATTAGTAGGATCAGCAACACCGGTAACAGGAGGTTACAATTTCCCGTTTGTTTTAAAAATCAAAAATTATGGTAATTTAAATTTAGATAGTGTTTCGATCCTTCAAAGTTTTGTGAGTACATTTAAATCACCTGATAGTGCTTCGTTGGTTGGTCTGCCAACATTTACTGGAAATATTATATTAAATCCTGCTTTTAATGGCTATACTGATACATTATTAGTAAATGAAAATGGAAGTTTAATTCCTGGCGATAGTGCAACCATATCTTATACATTATTCGTGGCTACTAATAAAACGAGTGCAACCTGGTTAAATCAATTCATTGCAAAAGGGCATTCCAGTTTAGATTATATTATTGTTGCTGACTCTTCCATGGATGGTTCAAATCCGGATCCTAATTTTGATGGTGATCCTATTGAATTTGGCATGACGAGATTTTCAATAAATTATATTGCTCCATTGCCTCCAACGGTGAACAATGCAACATATGTATACAATACTAGTATTCCAGCTTCAATTGGTGGGCTAGTAAAATCATATCCGATTGGAACCATTCCGGTATGGTGTAATGTAAATACTGCAATTTGTCAAACCAATGCACCTGCAACTCCAACCTTAATTGGCAAATATGTGTATTTATTAAAATCATATGATACGACAAGTAAATTGTATAGTATTCAATCTGTAAACGATACAATTACCATAAAGCCTCCGGTGCCAATTGTAGCTGATTCAACTTATTTATTGAATTATACATTAAATCCACTGGATATAAGTCCTCTAGTAAAAGGGTTAACCAATAGCAGTTTGGTTTACTATATTAAAACAATTAAACAAAATGCAGTACCATTATTGTCACACAATATTGGTACTATTAGATATGCTGTAAGTCAAATTGTGAACCAATTGGAAAGTGATACTGCATCATTTAATGTCACTATTATTGACCCATCGAGTGTTATTCATTTGAGAAAAATTATGGATACTGCAGTAATTCAATCCAATTCTACTTATAATTATGCAGTTACTTTTGTGGCATCTAATTTAACTAAGTATCCATTAAGTAATCTTGTAATTACCGACAATTTACAAAATTCAATTCCATTAAGTTGTGATTATATAGTCTCTAATAATCAAGCCAATGGAGGTTTAGTAGCAAATAATGGATATAATGGGAATGTAGATTTTAATGTAACTTCTAATGCGAGTACTTTAAAAGGTTTTGCCAAAGACACTGCTAAATTTACATTGAATATTACACCTAAGGGGTATTCAGGAACTTTGTCTAATCAGGCATTTGTTAAAGTAAATACGATTTGGGGAACAGTTGCTATTCCTTCTTCAGACGAAACAAAAGAAAACGAAAAATCGAAGCAACCAACTAATTATACAATTAAAGATTTAAAAATTTATATTCCTGAAGGTTTCTCACCAAACTATGATGGGGTGCATGATAATTTTGTAATTATAAAACCTTTTGGAGTTACTTTAGATTTACAAGTGTTTAATCGATGGGGTAATATTGTTTATACAAATTCGAATTACCAAAACGATTGGGATGGAAGAGGAACTGGCAATTTTGCAGGTAAAGATCTTGTTGATGGCGGATATTATTATACACTTAGGGCAGTGGATGGTAATGGTAAAGTTGAAATATTTAAAGGTTCAATAATTATACAGAGATAGATGAAAAGATATATTTATATAACATTAGTAATTGCGTTTTCATTATTACAATTAAAAGGGCATGCTCAATCTATGCCCATGTATTCGCAATACATGTACAACATGACAAATATCAACCCTGCTTATGCGGGAAGTAGAGGTGTTCCAAGCTTAGCGTTTATTTGGAGAGAACAGTGGTCTGGGTTGCAAGGCGCTCCTTCCACGAAATCTATCACACTTGATATGCCCACCGATAATAAAAAATTTGGTCTAGGCTTACAATTATTTGATGATAGATATGTGGGAGTTATTAAAAGAACAGGTATGAGTTTGTATTATAATATTAAAATACCTGTTTCTGAACATGGAGTGTTAAGTCTTGGTTTAAAAGGCGGTTTTTATAATGACATCAAAATGCTCACTAATGTTGATCTAGGTCAAATTGTTGCATATGATGCTGCTTATGCGACAAATTTTAATAAAATAATTCCATTAGCGGGTGCTGGGGTGTATTATAATGATGATCACTTTTATGCAGGTTTTTCAGCACCAGATGTTGTTACCTTTTCCAAAACTCAAAATTATAAGTCTGATTCAAGCCTGTATCAAGTGAATGAAGTCCACTATTTTTTCACCACTGGCTATTCGTTTGATGTAAACGAGGATGTATCCATTAAGCCTTCTGCTTTATTAAAATTAGTAAGTGGAGCTCCAATAGAAGCTGATTTTAATACTAGTGTATGGTTAAAAAATACAATTGGTATTGGAGCTTCCTACAGAACAGGAGAGTCCGTACTTGGAATGGCAGAGATTCAAATTAGTCCTCAATTTAGAGTTGGCTATGCTTATGATATGCCATTCAAGGTACCTAATACAAGCGAGCTATTTTTAAGACTTGAATTAGGTCATTTATTCCCTAATAGTAAATCATATAAGATATATTAAGCATGAACAATAAATTTATAAATAGAATCGTAGTTGGATGCTTGATACTATCATTAGTATCTGTAAATGTTTCATTGGCGCAAAACGTGGATTCAGTAAAAAGACACACTTTACTAGTGAGAGACTCACTTGATTATGCGGAGAAAAAATTAACTATTAATACAAATAGCAATGAGTTTAGTCCTATTCCTTACAAAGAAGGCTTATTGTACATTTCAAGTCAGCCTATTAAAGGTATAAAAGTTGCTTTTAATAAAGTTTATTGGACTCAAGATCCTAATTTTAAAATTATAGAAAAAGACGCTTTGAATGTTGTTAAGATAAAATCTTCACACAAATACATTCAACAAGGAGTTAGCGATGACTTTACCGCGCCAACTAGTAATGACAATGATATTTTAGTTAATTATAAAATTGATAGAAAAAACTGGAATAAAGTTGAGCGAAGTTTCGCGCACTTTTCTACTGATCAGGCATTTGCTTATAATGACAGTGCAAATTTGTTGATATATGCTAAGAAATCAAATAGAAAATTAAATGGATTACGTCATTGGGAACTATGGCAAGCTAATTTATTAAATGGCAGATTAAAGCATAAGAAGCGAATTGTTTTTGATGATAGAAATGCAAACTATTTATATCCATTTAT
>CANGMV010000164.1 GCA_947454745.1 Bacteroidota bacterium
AATTTTTCACTTCCCTTTCTATTTTGAATCAAAAGGAATATTTAAGTTGGATTCAAGGTGCTAAGAAAGAAGAAACCAAGCAGAAGCGTTTGGAAGCCACTTTGGAAAAATTATTAGCAGGTAAAAACAATCCCTCTGAGAAATAAACAGTATTAGATTAGTAAGTATATAAAAATCCCCTAATGTATTTTAGGGGATTTTTTATGTCCAGTAAGGCTCTTAGGTCTATTTGTAAATAACCGTTCCAATGGTGGAGGTCAATTCTTTTTCAAGATCCTTTAAGTGTTTATGGATCTGCAATAATTGTATTTGTGCCGATTCAGGAGCAGCCTCTAAATCCTGCTGATTCTGACTTATCATCTTTCTAATTTTGCGTAATTTAAAGTAGAGTAAGCTAATATTAATTTCTACCATAATATCTTTCTCTTCTTCTTTCTTTTTAATACCTAGCTTTTCATTCCACCTTAAACTCAATTCCAATTCTGGTTCTAATAAGGTAACCACCCATTTTTGAACGCGTTCATCCTCGTGGTATTGCAAGGTTTTTCCATCAGGCATTTTGCCTTCATAAAACCATTTTTTATAGGCATCCATTAAATAAACCATGTCGGCATTTTCCAATGGGAATCCTTCTATTTCATCAAAAACAAACTGAGCAATAAATACACCCTCGCTATTTCTTTCAATACCATGTTCAATGACCAAGCGGACTAAATTCTTTTCGTGAGCAAGATCCTTATCGGTAAATAAATCAAAATTTTGGTCTTCGGTTTCAGCAGGAGGGAAGCTAGGCATGAGTATGGCAGCTTCGTCAAAAGACATCTTCTTTTCTTCCTTCACTATTTTATCGCGCTTAAACTTATTAACGAGTTGGGTTAAACCTGTTTCGTCAATGCGCAACAACGAAGAGCATTTTCTTACGTATTCCTGTAATTTGGTAAAATCTTCGGCCTTATTAATTTTACTAAGTGTCTCAGCAATCTGATTCACTAGTATATTTTTTTTATTTAAATCGGTACCTACATCTTTTAGTTGCACTTCCAATTGGAAAAGTACAAAGTCCTTTTTATTGGATTTTACAAACTCCCTAAACGCATCAGGGCCCACTTTGTTTACATAACTATCCGGATCCTCTTTGTCGGGAATTAATACCAATTGTACATTTAATCCTTCCTCCAAAGCCATATCTAATCCGCGCAAGGCAGCTTTTACACCCGCACTATCTCCATCATAAATAATGGTTAGGTTTTGGGTATATTTTTTAATGAGCCTAAGTTGGTCCATGGTTAAGGAAGTGCCTCCACTCGCTACCACATTTTCAATACCTGCTTGGTGTAAACTCACAACGTCGGTGTAACCTTCCACCAATAAACATTCATCGTTGCTGTTAATGGAATTGCGCGCAAAATAAGAACCATATAAGATTTTACTTTTTACATAAATCTCATTCTCGGGGGTATTTATATATTTAGGCGACTTATCGTTTTTGGCAATTTGTCTAGCACCAAAACCAATAATTTTTCCAGTGGTATTGTGAATCGGGAAAATAATACGGTCCCGATAATTGTCCTGCCATTCTCCATTACGTTCCACTACCAACCCGGTCCTAGCAAACAATTCGGGATTGAATTGATTTTGGATTAAGGCTTTTGCTAAGGTATCTCTATCGGAAGGGTTGTATCCAATTTTAAATTTCTCAACAATGGGTTTTAAGAAACCTCTATGTTGCATATAAGTTTGTGCAATGGCTTCCCCTGCTTCTGTGTCCCAGTATTGCTTGGTAAAAAATTCCATTGCGAAATGGTTAATCGCATATAAACTGTCCGCCACCTGTTGCGCCATTTTTTGGGCAGGACTGGTTTCGGTTTCTTCAATTTCAATATGGTAACGAGCGGCTAACCATCTTAAGGCTTCCACATAACTATACTTTTCATGCTCCATCAAAAATGTGATGGTATTACCGCTTTTGCCACAGCCAAAACATTTATAAATTTCCTTGGCAGGAGAAACGGTAAAAGAGGGCGATTTTTCGTTGTGAAAAGGGCAATTGCCTAAATAGTTGGTACCACGCTTTTTCAATTTCACAAATTCGCCCACCACATCGATAATGTCAATTCGGCTGGTTATTTGTTGAATAGTTTGCGAGGTAATCATGAGGGCGAAAATAACTAATTATGAGGTATTTTGGACGAATATTAGTAAACCTGCCTAGTCTTCGTCGGGAAGTGAAAATTCCATATCATCACTGTCTAATAATTCACGCTCAATTTCTTCCATTTGCAAGATATCCCAAGCTTCGGATTCGGTGGGTGTCATATTAAGTAGTTCGGCATAGTCCGTTTTGTCTAAAATGGCTTGTAAAGCGGCCGATAATGCACAAATGACAAAAGAAGTATTGTTTTCATAAAACTGGCCTTGGGCTAGGGCAATATGTTCAATGACTGCCTCATCCCAGCTTTGGACATTTTTCATATTCAAAACCAAGTTCTTGGGTGCAGTATTTCCCCATTTCGACGTTAATTCGGCTAATTCTGGCACGAGATTTGAATTAAGGTCGGTATTAAGAAAGGTGATAACGTTAAATTTCTCCTTGGTTTCGGTTTGGTATTGAATTTGGCTCATAATATTAGGTTATAAACAAGTAATACTGAACATACTTTAGGTCAAAAATATTCGTTATTCTTGTAACAGCTCCAAATAAATATATGGATAATAATTTTTCAACACAAGTTAAGGAAATCATCTCTTATAGCCGAGAGGAGGCCTTGAGATTAGGGAACGACTTTATTGGGGCCGAGCATCTGATGCTAGGACTTATTAGAGACCAGGAAAATACTGCCATTAAGGTATTGAGACAGTTGAATGTGAATTTGACTGAACTCAGAAAGGAAATTGAATTGGCAGTAAAGGATAAATCAGGTAAAAACGTAGCTAATATAAATAGTTTGCCATTAACCAAGCAGGCCGAAAAAGTAATTCGAGTGACTGTTTTGGAAGCGAAGGCATTAAAGAGCCCGATGGTGGAAACAGAGCATTTATTATTGAGCATTTTAAAGAATAAAGAAAATATTGCAACTCAAATTTTAAATCAGTTTGATGTTGATTATGATCTGTTCCGCAATGAGTTAGGCATGGTGGGTTCATCTCCATCGGGCTTAGACGATACCGATCGTTCAGAGCGTTCTGGTAGATCATCGGGTTCGGCAAGAGCTGAATTTTCGGATGATCCTGAAGACGAATTTGAAGAAGAAAAAAGAGGTGGTGCATTTGGATCGGGTTCAAAAGCAAAGTCGGGTGCGCCGAATAAATCTAAAACTCCGGTACTAGATAATTTTGGACGTGATATTACTAAGCTTGCCGAAATGGATGCATTGGATCCTATCGTAGGACGTGAGGCCGAAATTGAAAGAGTAAGCCAAATTTTAAGTCGTCGTAAAAAGAACAATCCAATTTTAATCGGAGAACCAGGTGTGGGTAAGACAGCGATTGTAGAAGGATTGGCATTAAGAATTGTACAAAGAAAAGTGAGCCGTGTATTATTCGATAAGCGAGTTATTTCATTGGACTTGGCTGCCTTGGTAGCAGGAACAAAATACCGAGGTCAGTTTGAAGAAAGAATGAAGGCTATCATGAATGAGTTGGAGAAGAACCGAGATGTGATTTTATTTATTGACGAGATTCATACAATTGTCGGAGCAGGTGGAGCAAGTGGCTCATTAGATGCTTCCAATATCTTTAAGCCTGCATTGGCTAGAGGAGAATTGCAATGTATTGGA
>CANGMV010000165.1 GCA_947454745.1 Bacteroidota bacterium
TAGTAAGCCAAAGCATTGCGCAAGGTCAAACTATTATTAAGGGACAACAAATACAAATCCAATTAAACTAATGAAAGACTTACAATCTATATTATTTGGAGTGTCTCTAAGAGAAGTAGTTGGTTCAACACAATTACAAGTAAGTGATATTCAAATTGATTCTAGAAAGGTAACAACTGGATGTGTATTTGTAGCTATTAAAGGCGTTCAAGTAGATGGTCATAGTTTTATTGATACTGCGATTGAAAAAGGTGCTTCGGTAATAGTTTGTGAGCAATTGCCAGCTTCGATAGTAGCAAATATCACCTACTTAGTTGTTGCCAATGCGAATGAGGCAGTTGCTATCATGGCGCACCAGTTTTATAATGAGCCTTCTACTAAAGTTAAATTAGTAGGGGTAACGGGGACAAATGGTAAAACGACTGTGGCTACTTTATTATTTAAACTGTTTTCGGAATTAGGATATCATTGTGGTTTAGTAAGCACAGTGCAAAATCAAATTGGTGAAACAATCATTCCTTCTACACATACTACACCCGATGCTATTCAGTTAAATGCATTGTTGAATAAAATGGTTCAAGCAGGCTGTACGCATGTTTTTATGGAGTGCAGTAGTCACGCAATTCACCAGCACCGAATTACAGGCTTGCAATTTGTTGGCGGAGCATTTACCAATATTACGCATGATCATTTGGATTATCATCAAACATTTGAGGCATATTTAAACGTAAAAAAAGCTTTCTTTGATCACTTGCCTTCTTCGGGATTTGCATTGTCCAACTTAGATGATAAGAATGGTGCAAACATGTTATTGGATACAAAGGCAAAGAAATTGACTTATGCTTTACATGCACCTGCAAACTATAAAGGTAAAATTCTAGAAAATCAGTTGACAGGCTTGGTGATGTTGGTAAATGATGTGGAAGTGCATTGTCGTTTAATTGGCACATTTAATGCGTATAACTTTTTAGCAGTATATGGAATTGCAGTTCAATTAGGTGAGCCATCGGAAAAAGTATTAATCAAATTGAGTGCATTGACAGGTGCTGAGGGAAGATTTGATTACTTGATAAGTGAAAGTAAAATAATCGGAATCGTTGATTATGCGCATACGCCTGATGCATTAGAAAATGTATTGTCTACGATTGCAAAGTTGAGAAAAGGCGACGAAGACGTGATTACTGTTGTTGGATGTGGTGGAGATAGAGATAAAACAAAGCGTCCAATTATGGCACAAGTAGCTTGTGATTTAAGTACTAAGGTTTTTTTGACAAGCGACAACCCACGTTCTGAAGATCCAAATGATATCTTAACTGATATGGAGCAAGGATTGACAAGTGCTGCCAAAAGAAAATATATCAAAATTGTGGATCGTCGTGAAGCTATAAAGGCGGCGATCAGTTTTGCAAAACCAGGTGATATTGTTTTAGTAGCAGGGAAGGGTCATGAAAAATATCAAGACGTTAAAGGTGTAAAAACTCATTTTGACGATAAAGAAGAATTACAAAACCTATTTAAAGAACTAGAAAAATAATCCCCATGCTATACCAATTATTTTCTTGGCTTAATAAAACATTTAACGTTCCTGGTTTGGGTGCGTTTCAGTTCTTGACTTCAAGAATTGCCATGGCTATTTTGTTGTCTTTATTTATTGCAACTGTTTTTGGTAAAAAGATGATTTTGTTTTTACAGAAAAAGCAAATTGGAGAAACTGTTAGGGAATTAGGATTGGCAGGAGAACAACAAAAAAAGGGTACCCCAACAATGGGCGGGATTATTATATTATTGAGTGTATTAATTCCAACTTTATTGTTTGCTAATTTAGATAAAGTGTATATCCGCTTAATGATCTTGTGTACGGTTTGGTTAGGTGTGATTGGTTTTTTAGATGATTATTTTAAAATTCGCGCGCGCAAGGAAGCTCAAAGTAAAGGGGAGGCATATAAAAAACAAAACAGTGATGGCTTAGCGGGTATTTCTAAAATCATTGGTCAAGTAGGATTAGGAATTATTATTGGAGTGACATTATATTTCAGCAATGCAGTCACTGTAGAAAGAGAAATTGTTGCAGATACCGCAGTAGCTGCAAGTTTGCAAAAAGGAGAACGTATTGCAAAAGGAGCTGATGTGGTAGTAAGAAATATTAATGGAGTGGAAAGACGATTTGTAAAAGTAAAAACGCCAATCACGACGATTCCATTTGTAAAGAATCATGAGTTTAATTATGCTAAGCTAGTAAGTTGGATAGGTCCTGGTGCTGAGAAGTTTACATGGATTGTATATATTTTGGTAGTTACATTTATCGTAACCGCTGTTTCCAATGGCGCAAATATAACAGATGGATTAGACGGATTAGCAGCAGGGGTGAGTGCGATAATTGGTGCTGCCTTGGGAATCTTTATTTATGTAAGCGGTAACTATGTATTTGCCGATTACTTAAATGTAATGTATATCCCTAATCTTGGAGAGTTGTCCATTTTTGTAGGTGCATTTGTAGGAGGTTGTATTGGATTTTTATGGTATAATGCATATCCCGCTCAAGTATTTATGGGTGATACAGGAAGTTTGGCTTTAGGAGGTATCATCGCATCGTTAGCCATTATTGTTAGAAAAGAATTATTGATTCCTATTTTTTGTGGTGTGTTTTTGATTGAGAACTTAAGTGTGATTATGCAAGTAAGTTATTTTAAGTATACCAAAAAGAAATATGGTGAGGGGCGTCGTATATTTTTAATGAGCCCATTACATCATCATTATCAAAAGAAAGGATTCCATGAAAGTAAGATTGCAGTTCGTTTTTGGATCATTACCATCTTATTAGTAGTGGCAAGTATCTTAACCCTTAAAACTCGATAATCCTTGGCAAAGAAATTAGTCATATTAGGTGCGGGCGAAAGTGGAATAGGCACAGCCTTATTAGCAAAGCAAAAAGGTTATGATGTATTCGTATCGGATGCGAGTGCTATAAAGTCAAATTTTCAAAAAGAATTAGTCGATAATCAAATTGAATTTGAATCTGGATCACATAGTGTTGAAAGAATTTTGGCAGCCGATGAAGTAATGAAAAGTCCTGGTATTCCAGATAAGAACGAATTGGTGATAGCCATTCGAGCAAAGGGAATACCGGTGGTAAGTGAAATTGAATTTGGATATCGTTACAAGGGTAGCGCAAAAATTGCAGCTATAACTGGTAGCAATGGAAAAACAACTACTACCTCTTTGTTATTTCATATTTGCCAAGTGGCAGAAAAGGATGCGGCAATGGTAGGCAATATTGGTTTTTCCTTTGCGAGACAAATTGCACAGGATCCAAAAGACTTGTACGTAATTGAAGTAAGCTCTTTCCAATTAGATGATATCAAATACTTTAAACCAGATATCGCTATTTTATTAAACATTACTGAGGATCATTTAGACCGATATAATTATGAGTTTGAAAGATATGTAAAAAGCAAGTTTAGAATCATTGAAAATCAAACAGAGAACGATTATTTTATTTATTGCATCGACGATGAAATTATTGTAAAACATTTAGAACTACTAACCACTAATACTAACCCACTACCATTCTCTATGAAACAAGAAGTAAAAAAAGGAGGCTACATCAAGAACGATCAAATGATGTTAAAAATCCAAGAAGAACGTGTTACCATGAGCATTTATGACTTTGCTTTAAAAGGTAAACATAATGCCTATAATACAATGGCAGCAAGCATTGCAGCTACTACTTTAGGTATTCGAAAGGAAAAAATTCGCGAAGCGGTAAGCAA
>CANGMV010000166.1 GCA_947454745.1 Bacteroidota bacterium
TTAGGGCAGATTTTAAGCGGAATTATTTAATTTGCCAGTTATTCTCAAACAGTGTTAAATCGTTCGGATATGAGTCAAACAATTGAACAGAAAGTAGCTACTTGGTTAGCGGGTAATTACGACGAGGCTACTAAACAAACCATTCTTGATTTGCAGGCCAATCAACCTTCGGAATTAGAAGAGTCTTTTTATAAAAATTTGGAATTTGGTACTGGTGGGCTTAGAGGAATTATGGGTGTAGGTACCAATCGTATTAATAAGTATACAATTGGAATGGCTACACAGGGTTTTTCTAATTATTTAGGGAAGGCGTATCCTGGTGAGAAAATCAGTGTTGCCATTGGACATGATAGCCGAAATAATTCAAGGTTTTTTGCCGAAACAACGGCACAGGTATTTGCAGCAAACGGATTTACGGTGTATTTATTTGAAGCATTAAGGCCAACACCAGAATTAAGTTTTGCCATAAGACATTTGGGATGTAAGGCAGGTGTAGTTTGTACAGCTTCTCATAATCCTAAGGAGTACAATGGATACAAAGCCTATTGGAATGATGGTGGACAACTGGTGCCGCCACATGACAAGAATGTAATTACCGAAGTGGAAGCCATTCAGTCGGTGGATGATGTGAAATGGTCGGGTGGAGAAGCGAATATTCAGTTATTGGGCAATGCTATGGATGAGGCTTATATCAAAATGGTGAAATCATTAAGTGTCTATCCAGAAGTAATTGCAGCTCAGAAAGATTTAAAAATTGTATATACGCCAATACATGGAACCGGTATTACCTTGGTGCCAAAAGTATTAGCTGAATTTGGATTTACCAATGTGCATGTAGTGGAAGAGCAATCCACACCTGATGGAAATTTTCCGACAGTTGCTTATCCGAATCCGGAAGAAAGTGAAACGATGAGTATGGGCTTGGCAAAAGCAGCAGCATTGAATGCGGATATTTTATTAGGCACCGATCCTGATGCAGATAGAGTGGGTGTTGGTGTAAAAAATCATAAAGGCGAGTGGGTGTTAATGAATGGAAATCAAACTGCAGTATTGGCATTTGCTTATATGATGGAAGCGCGCAGAGCAAAAGGGGTAGCCAATGAGAACGACATGGTGATTACTACGATTGTTACATCCGAAATGATTAATGAAGTTGCAAAGCAAAACAAGGTAGCTTGTTACAATGTATTAACAGGTTTCAAATGGATTGCAGAATTAATAAAAGAAAAAGAGGGGAAAGAAAATTATGTAATAGGGGGTGAAGAAAGTTTTGGATTAATGATTGGAGATCAAATTAGAGATAAAGATGCTGTGAGCGCAGTAGCTTTATTGTGCGAGATGGCTGCGTATGAAAAGAGTAAGGGAAAAACTTTGTTCGATAAGATGATAGAATTGTATGTGCAGTATGGTTTTTATTACGAAAACTTAATTAGCATTACAAAGAAAGGCATGAACGGACAACAAGAAATTGCACAAATGATGGAAGGGTATCGCCAAGCACCTCCAGCTACTATTAATGGCTCCAAAGTGGCTACCTTATTAGATTATGAATTACAAAAGGGCACCAATTTATTAACAGGGGAAACCTGGAAAATTAATTTGCCTAAAAGCAATGTATTGCAATTTGTAACGGAGGATGGCAGTAAAATTTCTGCAAGACCTAGTGGTACTGAGCCTAAAATAAAATTCTATTTTAGTGTAAGTACACAGTTGGATAGTGCTGCGGAATTTGATACGAAATATGAACTATTGCAAAACAAAATAAAGGGTATCATTGCTGATATGCATTTAAACTAAACAAATACATGCGTAAAACAGAGGATACTTATTTACACAAAGGATTAAGAAAGCAATTGGTTGCTATATTAAGAGAGAAGGGAATTTCAGATGAAGGTGTTTTAAATGCCATTGGCATGATACCTAGACATTTTTTCTTAGACTCTGCTTTTGATAAAATTGCGTATGAGGATCGTGCATTTCCAATTGCAGCCAATCAAACCATTTCGCAACCCTATACAGTTGCTTATCAAACACAATTGTTACAAGTAAAGAAAGGCGACAAGGTATTAGAAATTGGTACAGGAAGCATGTATCAAACAACTATTTTAGCAGCAATGGGGGCGCAAGTGTTCACTATTGAAAGACAAGAAGAATTGGCTGCTAAAACCGGTCAATATTTATTTAAGCAACAGTTTCCTGACATTCAGTTCTTTTTTGGGGATGGCTTTGAGGGCTTGCCTCAATTAGCACCTTTCGATAAAATCATTATTACTGCAGCTGCGCCTAGTATTCCTGAAAAACTTTGGGATCAGTTAAAAGTAAAAGGAATAATGGTGATTCCATTAGACGAATCTGATGGCGTACAGCGCATGTTAAGGCTCACAAAGAAAAAAGATGGATTAGCCAAAAGAGAATCCTTTGAAGAATTTTCTTTTGTACCCATGTTAGAAGGGAAAGAGATTAAAAAATAAGGGTACGATATAATATAAAAAAGCCAGGCGTAAAAACCTGGCTTTTTTATGTACTTGTTTTGTTTGTTCTATTGTTGAGGCATTGAATCCATTCCGCCGCCGCCTTCGTCACCTTTCGTGCTTTTTCTTCTTAATAAATTCACATCGAATTTACCAAAACGGTAAGAGAAGTTCACTCTGAACATTTGTTGGTCACGAACACGTGTAACGTTTTGAATAAAGTATTGGCTTTCAGAATAAGTCTTATTCACTCTTGTTTTGAATACATCATTTACGTTAAATGATAAACTTGCAGTTTTTCCACCTTTCAAAGTCCAATCCTTTTTAATTGCCATGTCAAAATCGTATGAAGGGAAGTTATAACCTTGCGCAGTTGACTGAGGACCACCAAAACCACCACCTGGAGGGCCTCCGCGTCCACCACCACCAGCGCTACTTCCACCTGGAGGAAGAATCGTTTTTGCTTGGTACTGACCACTAAATTGGAAAGAGAAACCTTTTGGCAATTTAAAGGTGTTATTCATTTTGCTAAACCAGCTGGTCAAATCGTTGTTTACATTTTGTCCAGGAATAGTTGCAGTGATTGCGGATTTAAATAAGTTAAAACTTAAGTTCATATCCCACCATTTTGTAATAGCTGTTTTGTTACTCAATTCAAGTCCATAAACAGTTGCTGTATTGGCATTGATAGATGAACTAAAATAAGCGCTATCTAAATTGGTTGACGCACGGTTAATGTCTCTGTACACATAACTTGTAATTAAGTCGGTGCTGTATTTATAATAAGCAGTTGCTAAAAAGTTAGAACCCTTTGTATATGCATTATTATATGCAACTTCAAATGAATGCGTAAACTGTGGCTTTAGGCCTGGGTTACCCACAGTAATATTTTGAGGATCACTATAATCTGGGAAAGGCAATAATTGAAAAAAGTTAGGAGGGCTAATTCGCTTTGAGTAATTGAATTGCAAGTCTTGCTTGTCGTTTACTTTATAATTTATAAATGCACTTGGGAATAAGGAAATAGGGTAGCTTGTATGGAATGGTAATGAATCAGTACCTTTTATGTTTAAGATATTGCCATCATAAGCCCTGCTTTCAGCTCTTAATCCCAACTGGAAACTCCATTTATTTTGCTTCATATTCAAATTAGAATAAGCTGCGTATACTTTTTCACCATATTGGTATTGACTGCTAATTGCATCTATCAATATTTCATTACGATACTGGTCTCTTTTATTATACTCAGAACGATCATTGTATTTTACACCCGCTTCAAA
>CANGMV010000167.1 GCA_947454745.1 Bacteroidota bacterium
CAATAAAATTTTATTTCCCCAATTAAATTTCATAATTCATTTTTATATTGTTGGTCCTAAAAAAGTGGCTGTTGCTGTTTGTATCAACTTGCCCTCCTCGTAGATTCCCACTTTGATTTTTGTTTTTCTACTATGTATTTGGTCTTTTTTAAAAATAACGAAAAAGCTCGTTTGGAAATAAGATTCTTTGGGCACATCCACTGGGCTGATTAATTTAAGTTGCCCTTGCTTGTCTTCTAACTTAAGTTCCAAATGAATTAACCTTCTTGTTTTATTTGCCAACTTTATATTATATAAATTACTTATTCTATTACTATCTAATTTTTGATAAGTTTGACCAGGTGTTTTAATAATACGCGCCGATACATCAGCTCTTGTAATGAGTAAAACAGCCAAAAAGCATAATAAAGCTGTAAGCACCATTGTATACAACTTCAAGCGCCAGGTATAGGTGGTCTTTTCCTTCAAAGCTATATTATTCTCTGAAGCATATCTTATTAATCCCTGTGGCTTACCTACATGGTCCATAATTTCGTTACAAGCATCAATACATGCAGTACAGTTCACACATTCTAATTGAGTGCCATTTCTTATATCTATACCTGTAGGACAAACACGCACACAAGCATGACAATTTACACAATCTCCATTTCCTTTATCTGTAGCTTTTCCTCTTGGTTCTCCACGAACATAATCATATGCCACCAATATGGAATTCTTATCTAACAACACTCCTTGCAAACGGCCATAAGGACAAACGATGATACAGGCTTGTTCTCGAAACCAGATATATACAAAAAAGAAAACCAGGGTAAATAAAACCAATGCACTGAATGTACCAAAGTGAACGAATATTCCTTCTTCCACTAACTTACCTACTACATCTATTCCAATAATATACCCCAAAAAGAAATTTGCAATTAAAAACGAAAGCATGAAGAAAACCAAGGTCTTCCCTCCTTTCTTTAAAAGTTTCTCGCCATTCCAAGGCATCGCATTCAATCGCTTTTGTTGAGACACATCGCCTTCGATAAAGAATTCTATTTTCCTGAATACCATTTCCATAAAAATGGTTTGGGGACAAGCCCATCCACACCATATTCTTCCAAAAGCCACCGTAAATAGAATAATAAAGACTAAAAAAGTAAGTAGGCCAATTGCGAATATGAAGAAATCCTGAGGCCAGAATATTTTACCAAATAAAATAAACTTGCGTTCTAATATATTTATTAAAAACACAGGTTCCCCTCCTATTTTAAGAAATGGTAGTGTGAAAAATAAGACTAAATAGAAATAACTAAAATAAGATCTTAATTTATACAACCTCCCCTTAGGTTTTTGAGGATGTATATAATTACGATTCCCCTCCTTGCTAATGGTAGCCACAGAATCTCTAAAGGATTGATCTAACATTTCCTTTTTAAAATTCGCCAACGTCTCTGAATCTTGATTACTCATTTTATTGTTTTATTACCCTCGTTTATTTAGCAACTGCCACGCTGTCCTTTTTAACTACAGCACTGGTACTATCCTTTCCTGCAACAACTTCTTTATACAAATCGCCTTGTGGAGCTTTTGGATTTGGAGGATTCGTGCCTTTTAAAGATTTTACATAACTCGCTAATTCTTGTATTTGAATTGGAGAATAAGTAGACTGCCATGATTGCATCCCTTTATCAGGATATCCATATTTAATGGTTTTAAATACATCGCTCACCCCACCACCATGTAACCAATATTCATCGGTTAAATTGGGTCCAACACCACCCTCACCTTTCGTGCCATGACAAGCCACACAGGTTTTAGCAAAGGAAGCCTGTCCTGCTGCAATACCAGCTGCATCGGCCATGGTCACTGTTTTTTCGTCAACATTATTTTTCATAGAAGCTAAATAAGCATCTACTTGGTCTTTAGCCGTAGTCATCTCGGTATTATATTCCTCGGTTGGATTCGGGCCATTATGCCAAATCTCATACTTTAATAAATACAATACTGCAACAAAAATGGTTATTATAAAACCATATTTCCACCATGGTGGCAAAGCATTGTCCAGTTCTTTAATGCCATCATAATCATGGTCTAATAATCGGTCAGCTTCTTCTTCTAAAGGAATGGCCTTGGTCAAGAATTTCTTATCCAATTCATTCCAAGTGCGAATTAACCAAGACTGTGCAGCTGCTTTATTTTGTTCAACTACCACTTCAGCAGGATGAATTACTTTCCAAAGGCCTCTGATAAATAAGACCATTAAAAAAACAACCAACAACTCTAAGGCTAAAACACTTGATAAGGTCCAAAAAGTAGTTGACGACAACCCTCCATAATAATTTACCGATGGCGCTTTTACAGTAGAATCAGTTAATACTGCTTGAGCATTTGCCGAATTAGCAAAAAGGGATCCGATAGCAATTATAGCCAACATCAATACTTTTTTGCCTGTTTTGGAAACCTCTACCGCCTTTTTTGATATCATCGTAAGCACATTAGCAAGTATCCAAATCACAATCGCTAACAAACCCGCAATCGTAACCATTAAAAATTCAATATAATTAATCATAGTATCTATTTTAAAGATTTAAATTATTGTTCTAGTGGTAGATTTTTTATTTCATCAACTTCATTTTTATCCATGATTTTCACATACCATAATACGCCAACAAAGAAGGCCACAAATACCAACAAAGAGAAGATGGGATAAAATTGAATATCCTGCATGGTCTCTGTATATTTTTTTATAAAACTGAACATAATTGATCGAGTTTATTGATTGAATTATTATTTTTTATTAATATCTGTTCCTAATCTTTGCAAATAAGCAATTACAGCAATAATTTCTTTATTCGCTGGTACATCAATGCCATCCTTTTTTAAACTAGCTGCAATTTCTTTTGCTTGTTCCATTAAAGCTGCATTTGCTTTTGACGCAAAACTGGCATCGTAAGGAACACCTAATGTGCGCATTGCATTTATTTTTAAAGGAGTAGTTGCAGTATCTAAATTAGCTTCAATTAAGAATGAGTATGAAGGCATTACCGACCCTGTACTGATTGCACTCGGCTCTTCCAAGTGATTATAATGCCAAGTATTTGATTTTTTCAAATTACCTGAACCTTCTCTTGCCAAGTCGGGACCAGTGCGTTTGCTTCCCCATTGGAATGGATGATCATATACAAATTCACCTGCTTTGCTATATTCACCATAACGCTCTGTTTCACTTCGGAAAGGTCGAATCATTTGAGAGTGACAAGTATAACAACCTTCTCTTACATAAATATCACGGCCCTGTAATTCTAATGGCGTGTAAGGCTTAACACTTGCAATAGTAGGCACATTGGATTTTACAAGGAAGGTTGGTATAATTTCCACCATACCGCCTATCAAGATAACCACCAATGACAAAATCAATAATGGAGTTGGCTTTCTTTCAATCCAACGGTGCCAATGCTCGCCTGTATGTTTTGTATATACTTTTTCTAAGGCTGGTGCTTCTGCATCTTCATTTGCCACCAAAGTGCCTTGACCAATTGTTTTAAAAATATTTACCAATGCAATAATCGCACCCGATAAATACAATACCCCGCCTAAAGCTCTCATAGCATAAAAAGGAGCCATATACGTAACAGTCTCTAAAAATTGATATTTTAACTGGCCGCTTTCTGTGAATTGTTTCCACATACTTGCTTGTTGAAATCCTGCCCAATACATTGGAATTGCATAAAATAAAATACCTAATGTTGCTAACCAA
>CANGMV010000168.1 GCA_947454745.1 Bacteroidota bacterium
TATATATACAAACTGCAAATGATTTTCAAAAAAAGGAAATCCCCGACATGCAACAGTTTGCAAATGTTGAAGATGCAGAATTATCATTTGTAGATGTAGATGGCGATAAAGACTTGGATTTATTTATTTCGGCAGGAGGTAACAATGCATTGCCTGGAACAAGAGAGTTGCAGCATAGATTGTTTATCAATGACGGAAAGGGAAACTTTAAAATTTCTACTACTGCATTCCCGATGAACCAGGACAATACTGGTGCAATTGTGTGGTGTGATTTTGACAAGGATGTCGACCTGGATTTATTTACTGGAGCTTCCTGTGTAACTAAAGCATATGGTGTAACACCACAATCACATGTATACTTGAACGACGGCAAGGGCCAGTTTAAAGATATGCCTATTGCAAAACTAGCTGGATTGGATCAAGTGGGAATGGTGAGAAGCGCTACCTTATTTACAATTAACAATCAGCCTTCACTCGTTGTAGTAGGTGAATGGATGAGCCCGCATATATACACTTTTAGCAATGGGGCTTTTAAAGAAGTGAAATCCAACTTAAATCAAATGGAAGGCTGGTGGACTGCTGTGCAAGTTGCTGATTTAAATAAGGACGGCAAGCCCGATTTGATATTGGGCAATATCGGCGAAAATTTTAATCAGCACCCTAGTATAGAAGCGCCCTTAAAATTATTTGTTGCCGATTTTGATGCCAATGGAAGTATCGATAAGATCATGACCAAGACTTATGAAAACAGAGACGTTCCAGTGTTTATGAAAAGAGATATTCAGGATCAAATTCCTTCGTTAAAAAAAGTTGCATTACATCATCAAGAATATGCAAAAAAATCAATCAATGAATTGTTTAGTAGCGAAGTACTTGATAAAGCTATTGTAAAAAAAGTAAATTACACTTCTTCGGTCGTTGCGATCAACAAAGGGAATGGTCAATTTGAAATTAAAGTATTGCCTTCCATTGTTCAATTTTCAAGTGTCCATGCTATTCAAATAACAGACTTTAATAAAGACGGCTACCTTGATTTAATTTTAGGTGGAAATGATTTTAATTTTCAACCACAATTAGGTCGATTAGACGCTAATGAAGGACTGGTATTATTGGGTGATGGCAAAGGCAATTTCAATCCACTAAGTTCCGATAAAACCGGATTGCGTTTAACGGGTATGGTGAGGGCAATTGAAAAAATAAATTTCCAACACCAACCACACTTGCTGATTTTACAAAACAATATGGAGCCCTTATTATTTAAGCAACAATAGTAATTACATTACTGGGTAGTAAATCCTTGTTTCCCATTTGCTGGTGTCTGTCACCCTTCTTCGGTCTGATTTCAATAGTTCAAAAGGAACTGCAGGAGAAGGTCTTTTGGAATCTAATAAATAAGTTTTTAGTGCGGCATATCCGTTTTTAATAGTTGCAGGACCGCCTATAATATCAGCAACATACATTTTGCCATTGGTGGGCATTCTTTTGATTCTGTAATCTGCAGTTTTAGGAATAGAGCCATTAAAGGAAAGACCTACCATAACGGTGTAATCGTTAGTCGGGTTCTCTAAAACGGTTACCATAGGGTCATTAGCAGCTTGTTTATGAAATCCATTTAGGTAGAGCGTAAGTGCATCTGCCGCCGCATAAATTTGAGCGTTCGTTGGCAATTGCTTGCTAATGAATTTGGTTGAAATTAAGGTGGTGTCTTTTAAGGTAATTTCTTTTATATCCCAGCCATAAATATTGACAGGCTTTTCAACAAAAGCATTTAATTGATTTAATAGCTGAGCAGTTGCTTTTTTTATCTTAATCGCTTCTTGATAATCTTTCCATCTTTGAATCGGATTCCAGCTGGTTTTCATTTCAGCGAACCAATGAATGGCAGCAGTTTCCTTGGTAACCCCATTGGCGGTAACGAAGCTTTTAATTTGTATGGCCTTTGTGTCAACATCTATTTCAATTAAATTGGATAAAGCAGCTTTGGGCGTAAACTCAATATTTTCAACGATCATTTTATGTTGATTGCTATCGTAATTTGGACCCATACTTTTTACAAAAAGAGAAGGGTCGTTTAGTAAGCGTGTTGCAGTTAATTCATGTGTATTGCTTACTACGAAATTTGATATTTTTATAGTGGATGGAATCAAAAAATAGAACAAGCCGATACTTGCAAAAAGGACTACTGGAATGGCTATTTTCAGGTATTTCATTTATTAAAATATTTATTTGTAAAAATACTACAAGGACGGCTATTTACCCGTAAATTCTTTACGAAGTATAGGACCGAATTGTCTTAAAACATTTAACTTTATCCTGCGTTTCCAAGAAGATAGCCAATCCATCCAAACTAATATGAACCTAGTAAGATCCAATTTTAAAATAAAGTCATTTTCCTTATGGGTGGCCTTTGCATTACTTGTTGGTATTCAGTGTAATTCGGTTCCTAATGAGCAGCCATTGTTTGAAATGCTCGATGCCAATAAGACCGGTATACAATTTGAGAATAAATTAAAGCCGAATGATGCATTTAATATGTTCCATTACATGTATTATTATAATGGGGCTGGCGTTGGTACGGGGGACTTTAATGGAGATGGTAAAATAGATATTTTCTTTGCCTCCAACGAAGGAGCGAATCAGTTGTATTTGAATAAGGGTGGCTTGCATTTTGATAATGTAACCAAAGCAGCACAAATTCCGCAGGACTCCGCATGGAATACCGGTGTATCGGTAGTAGATATTAATAACGACGGCTTATTGGATATTTATATTTGCCGTTTAGGCAATTTTGAAAAATTCAATAGCAAGAATCAATTGTTGGTCTGCCAGGGCATTAAGCAAGGCGTACCTACTTACAAAGACGAAGCAGCTGCTTATGGTTTAGATTTTTCGGGCTTTAGTACACAAGCAGCCTTTTTTGATTATGATGGGGATGGCGATTTGGATGTTTTCTTATTGAATCATTCAGTGCATCAAAACGGAACATTTGCACCCCGAAAAAATTTCGCAGGAACTTATGATCCCTTGTCGGGCGATCGCATATTCAGAAACAACAATGGAAAATTTGAGGACGTTACGAAGTTGACTAAAATTAATAGTACACGCATTAGTTATGGATTGGGTATTGTTGTAAGTGATTTAAATTTAGATGGCTATCCCGATATCTATGCTGGAAATGACTTTCACGAGAATGATTACTTATACATTAATCAAAAAGACGGAAGCTTTTCAGAAGAGCAAGAAAAGCGAATGATGCATACAAGCCAATATTCAATGGGTGTGGATGCAGGAGATTTAAACAATGATGGCTTTCCCGAAATCATTTCGATGGACATGTTACCAAAGGATCCATATATTTTAAAAAGATCTTTAGGGGAAGATGATTACGATACCTATAAGTATAAAATATCGGTAGGCTATGGCGTGCAAGTAACCCGTAATAATTTACAATGGAATCGTCGCAATGGTCATTTTAGCGAAGTGGGTATGTATGCAGGTGTGTTCGCCACCGATTGGTCCTGGTCCACCTTGATGATGGATTTTAACAATGACGGCTTAAAGGATGTATTTATTGCGAATGGTATTCCCAAGCGCATGAATGACATGGATTATGTGAACTATGTTTCCAATCAGGAAATTCAAGAAAAAATCAGAGACCATAAAATGGGCGACAAGGACATGGCCTTGATAGATCATTTCCCAGAAATCAAAATCCCTAA
>CANGMV010000169.1 GCA_947454745.1 Bacteroidota bacterium
CTGTGTAGCCATTCCAATTGTATACTTATTAATACGATTGGTACCTACACCCATAATTCCTCTAAGCCCTCCTGTACCAAATTCCAAATTTTTATAAAAAGACTCTTCTAATTCCGAAGGTTGATTGGCTTGCAAATCAAGAATGGTTTGTTTAGTAGCCTCGTCGTAATTACCCGCTAACCAAGAAGCTACTTTTTGTTCAATTGTTTGACTCATATCCGAACGATTTAACACTGTTTGAGAATAACTGGCAAATTAAATAATTCCGCTTAAAATCTGCCCTAAATAGCCCATTAGTTTTGATGTGCATTATTTGAGGGTATTTTAGCGCCAATCAAGGCCGAAATGGGTTAAATTTGTAACAATCCATTATGAATCTATAAACCCATATTATGGCATTGATTGCGGAGCTTTTATTTGGCCTTATAACGGTCGCGGCATTTTTTCTTTTTGGCAAAAATCTATTGGCAATTAGAAGGAATATTTTAATTGGCAAAGAGGTGAACTTAAATGATGAACCAGGAAGACGATGGAAAAATGTGCTCTTATTGGCCTTAGGGCAAAAGAAGATGTTTCGCAACCCTTTGGTTGCTGTATTACATATTATTGTTTACGTAGGTTTTATTGTTATTAACATTGAATTATTGGAAATTATTGTTGATGGTATCCTAGGCACACATCGTGTTTTCGCTAATTATTTAGGAAGTTGTTATGATTTAATAATAAATGGTTTTGAAATTTTAGCAGCATTGGTTTTAATTGCCTGTGTTGTTTTTTTTAGCCGAAGGAATATTATTCGATTAAAAAGGTTTATTAGCAATGATTTAAATGGATGGCCTCGCTCCGACGCCAATGCCATTTTGATTACAGAAATTGTTTTAATGGGTTTGTTTTTACTTATGAATGCAGCAGACCCAGCCAGTGATTTTATAATTTCTTCACACATTAAACCATTACTTAATAGTTTTTCAACAACACAATTAAATGTAATTGAACATAGTGCTTGGTGGATACATATTTTAGGCATTTACGCATTTATGAACTACTTGCCTTATTCAAAACATTTACATATTATTTTGGCATTCCCTAATGCTTATTACGCATCATTATTACCGAAAGGCGAAATGCACAATATGGTTTCCATACAAAACGAGGTATTGTATGCGATGCAACCCGAGTTAGCACCTACCAACGCAACTGCTCCCGAAAAATTCGGTGCCCGTGATGTGATGGATTTAAGTTGGAAAAATTTAATGGATGCTTATAGCTGTACCGAGTGTGGAAGATGTAGCACTGCTTGTCCTGCCAATAGCACTGGAAAACTTTTGAGTCCGCGTAAAATAATGATGTCCACACGAGACCGCTTAGAGGAAGTGGGAAAGAATATGAATAAGAATTCGCAATTCATTGAAGATGGTAAATCACTTTTGCATGACTATATAAGCGTGGAAGAACTTAGGGCTTGTACTACTTGTAATGCATGCGTGGAAGAATGCCCTGTGAGCATTTCACCTTTAGATATTATTCTTGAATTAAGACGCTCATTAATAATGGAAGAAAGCAATGCCCCTTCTGAATGGAATGGCATGTTTAGTAATATAGAAAACAATTTTGCACCTTGGAAATTTTCACCTGACGATAGGGACGCCTGGACGACTCAATCATAAATAACAACGTAAAAATTTATTCAAGGAAGCACATAAATAAGATAGTATGAAAGTAAGCACAATGGCCGAATTCATGGCGAAGGGAGAACAACCCGAAGTGTTATTTTGGGTGGGTTGCGCAGGTAGCTTTGACCAAAGAGCACAAAAAATCACTAAAGCTTTTGCAACCATTTTAGACAAAGCAGGTGTACGCTATGCCATTTTAGGAAAAGAAGAAGCATGCACCGGCGACCCAGCTCGTCGCGCAGGTAATGAATTTATGTTTCAAATGATGGCTTATCAAAATATTCAAGTCTTAAATGGATATGAGATCAAAAAAATTGTAACTACCTGCCCCCATTGTTTTAATACTTTGAAAAACGAATACCCTGCGCTAGGTGGACATTATGATGTAATTCACCACACTACATTTTTACAAGAATTAATAGAGCAAGGAAAAATTAAATTTACCGATAGCAATGAATGGAAAGGCAAATCCATCACCTACCATGATAGCTGTTATTTAGGAAGGGCAAATGAAATTTATGAAGCGCCTCGAAAAGTATTAGAAAGTTTGGATATGGAATTGCGCGAAATGAAGCGCTGTAAATCAAAGGGTTTATGTTGCGGTGCAGGTGGTGCACAAATGTTTAAGGAAGAAGAAAAAGGCGACAAAAGGATCAATACCGAACGTACCGATGAAGCTATTGAAACTAAGGCCGACTTTGTAGCGAGCGCTTGTCCATTTTGCAATACGATGATGACAGATGGAATAAAAAATAGAGACGAGGAAATAAAAACCGAAGTATTAGATATCGCTGAAATTATTGCAAAAGCAATTCAATAGGATGTTGATTTAAGATTTTCAAATCAAATAAAAATAAAAAATGACGGTAGATTTAGCCACGATATTACCAGCCAACTTTCATCCACAATCCAAATTATGGATTTATCAAGCTAATCGTACATTTACCATGGGTGAATTGTTTCAAATAGAAGAAGTATTGGAAAATTTTATAGAGAGCTGGAAAAGCCATGGTGCTCCAGTGAAAGGTTTTGGCACCGCATTGTATGGTCAATTTATTATTTTAATGGCCGACGAATCCTTTACTACCGTAGGCGGATGTAGTACTGATAGTTCGGTACATGTGATTAAAGCCATCGAAAAAATGACGGGTGTGCAAATGTTTAACAGAGAATTATTGGCGTTTTGGGTGAAGGACAAAGTACAAACCATCCCAATGGCTCAAGTGGCCTATGCATTAGAAAATGGTATTTTACAAAAGGATACTTTGTATTTTAATAACCTTGTTGCCAATAAAGCCGAGATGGAAAACAATTGGATGCAACCCATTAGCGAAAGCTGGTTAGGCAAAAAATATATCAAGTAACTTTTATCCACTAGCAATTATTTTGACTTATGAAAACTGTTTACGCAATTCCTAATTGCAATACTGTAAAAAAAGCATTGGATTGGTTAAAAGACCATAAAGTAGCATACGAATTTCACGATTATAAAAAGAAAGGGATTACTGCTACCCAATTAACTGCTTGGAGCAAACAAGTCGGTTGGGAAGCTTTAATAAATAAAAAAGGGGCTACTTGGAGACAGTTACCAAAGGAAATACAAGAAAGCATTACAACGCAAAAAGCAGCCATTGCTTTAATGATGGAAAAAACATCCATTATTCGCCGTCCCTTAATTGAAGCCGATGGAAAAATACTAATACTTGGTTTTGACGAAACTGAATATAAAAAAGCCCTAAAATAATTTAGGGCTTTTTTTTAGAATACAAATAGGAATACCTATTATACCTATATAAAATAGTATACTTACTTAATATTTGCAGCTAAGATTTTCTCTAAATCTTCACCTCTTAGGTCTTTAGCAATCACTACGCCATTAGGATCAATTAAGAAATTAGCTGGAATACTTTGAATGCCAAATTTTACAGCTACTTCATTGTTCCAATATTTTAAATCACTTACATGTGTCCATGTTAAGCCATCTTTTTTAATCGCTTCTAACCATTTGCCCTTGTCTTGATCCAAAGAAACGCCCAATATTGTAAA
>CANGMV010000170.1 GCA_947454745.1 Bacteroidota bacterium
ATTGGTGGAACAAATGCAAGAACATTGCCAATGCCAATGATGAACATCTTAAATGGTGGAGCACACGCCGATAATAAAATTGATTTCCAAGAGTTCATGATTATGCCAGTAGGCGCTCCTAGCTTTAGTGAAGGCTTACGTTGGGGAGTGGAAATTTTCCATCAGTTAAAAAGCACATTAAAGAAGAAGGGATATAGCACAAACGTAGGTGATGAAGGTGGATTCGCTCCAAACATTCAAAGCAACGAAGAAGCTATTGAAACTGTATTAGAAGCAATCACTGCTGCTGGTTACAAAGCAGGCACTCAAATTGCAATTGCTATGGATGCTGCAAATAGTGAATTATGGAACGCTAAGAAAAAGAAATATGTTTTCCATAAGAGTTCTGGAAAAGAAATGAGTTCTGATCAATTGGTTAAATATTGGGAATCATGGGTTAAGAAATATCCAATTGTATCTATCGAAGACGGTATGGCAGAAGACGATTGGGCTGGTTGGAAAAACTTAACTGATACAATTGGTTCTAAATGTCAGTTAGTAGGAGACGATTTATTCGTAACGAATGTAAATCGTTTACAAACTGGTATCGATAAAAAAATCGCCAATGGATTATTGGTTAAAGTAAACCAAATCGGTACTTTAACTGAAACAATTAACGCGGTGAGTTTAGCTCAGCATAATGGTTACAACACTATTATGTCTCACAGAAGTGGTGAAACAGAAGACACTACGATTGCTGACTTAGCAGTAGCATTGAACTGTGGTCAAATTAAGACAGGTTCTGCTTCTCGTACCGATCGTATGGCTAAATACAACCAATTAATCCGTATTGAAGAGCAATTAGGAGAAACTGGTGTATTCCCAACAAAAGGGAAATTGAAGTTTGGTAACAAATAATTCAATGGAAGGAATAGTGAAAGGCTCCGAGTAATCGGGGCCTTTTTTCTTTTTGAGTATTAGCAGAACTATGCTAATTTTACGCTAATCATTTAGCATGCAAGTCATAAAAAAAATTATCCCTGTTTTAATTAATCGCTATTTTTTAGTTGCGGTTGGTTTTGTAGTTTGGATGTTGTTTTTTGATCAACGTGATTATTTCCAACAAAAAGAAAGAGCAGGAGAATTAAAGAAAGTAGAAGCTGCTAAAAAATATTATAAGGACGAAATTGAGCAGACCCAAAAGCAACTCAATAATTTGCAAAACAATCCTGCAACCATCGAAAAATATGCGCGTGAAAGATATTTGTTAAAGCGCGAAGGAGAAGAAGTGTATTTATTTCAAGATACGGCTTCCACACAAGCCGCTGCTGCCGATAAAAAATGACAAAGAAAGAACGCTATGAAAAAGTCTTAGACTTTTTCCAAACACATATGCCTGTTGCTGAAACAGAATTAGCGTATCAAAATCCATTCGAATTATTGGTGGCTGTTATACTATCCGCACAGTGTACCGATAAACGTGTAAACCTTACTACACCCGCTATTTTCAAACAATATCCCACACCGCAAAAAATGGCCAAAGCCAGTTTTGACGAGTTATTCCCACTTATAAAAAGTATTTCCTATCCTAATAATAAAACCAAGCATTTAATTGGCATGAGTCAATTATTGGTAAATGATTTTAAAGGTGAAGTGCCCATGACGATTGAGGACTTGGTAAAACTGCCAGGGGTAGGGCGCAAAACCGCGAATGTAATTACCAGCGTTTGGGATAATCAGCCCAATATGGCCGTAGATACCCATGTAAATAGAGTAAGTAAAAGATTAGGCTTGGTACCCATGACTGCGACAACGCCACTAGCAGTTGAAAAAGAGTTGATTAAAAAAATACCTACTCATTTAGTTCATACCGCACATCATTGGCTCATATTGCATGGAAGATATACTTGTGTTGCGCGCAATCCAAAATGTACTGACTGTGGCCTAAAAGCATTTTGTAAGTACTACGAGAAAAATAATTAAATCATAACGGATTGATTTAATCCAACTAAAAAGGGTTCCAAATTTGGAACCCTTTTTTATATTGTTAATATGAAGTAATCACTATAAATATTGATTGATTGCATCCGTCAATTCTTGTTTAGTAATAGGAACACCCATCATTTTGTTATACCCTTTTGCGTCAACTAGGTACTTATCGCGAATAATTTTAATCAATTGACCATTGTTGATTTCAGGGATCAATACGGTTTCAAAATTCTTTAAAATCTCGCCTAAGTTACTTGGGAAAGGACGCATGTACTTAATGTGTGCATGGCTCACTGATTTGCCTTGCGCTTGTAAATCCATTAAAGTACTTTTAATAGTACCATAAGTTGAACCCCATCCTAATACCAACACTTTGCCTTTTTCAGCGCCGCTGTCAATAGTTTGTTTTGGAATATAGTCTGCAATTTTTTCTACTTTAGCTTCTCTCATTTTAATCATGAACTGGTGGTTCTCTGCCTCGTAGTTTACGTTGCCAGTTTCATGTTGTTTTTCCAAACCTCCAATACGGTGCTCTAATCCTGGTGTTCCAGGAACTGCCCAAGGGCGTGCTAATTTTTCGTTACGCGTGTATGGCTTGTATTTAATTTCATCTTCATCCAACTTTGTTTTAAAAGTCACTTCAATTTCTGGAAGGTCGGCAGCTTTAGGGAATTTCCAAGGCTCAGCACCATTCGCAATATATCCATCACTTAATAAAATAACTGGCGTCATATGTTGTAAAGCAATTCTTACCGCCTCAAAAGCCATATCAAAACAATCGCTTGGCGTAGAAGTTGCTAAAATAGGAATAGGAGCTTCTCCATTTCTACCATAATATGCTTGCATTAAATCACTTTGCTCTGTCTTAGTAGGCAAACCTGTAGAAGGGCCACCTCTTTGAATATTTACAATGACCAATGGCAATTCTAACATCATTGCTAAACCCATTGCTTCGGTCTTCAAAGCCATGCCTGGTCCTGAAGTAGTTGTTAAACCAATTTGTCCACCATAGCTTGCACCAATGGCAGAAGCGATACCTGCAATTTCATCCTCGGCTTGGAAAGTTCTAACACCAAAATTTTTATACTTACTTAATTCGTGTAAAATATCTGTTGCTGGTGTAATCGGGTATGAACCTAAAAATAACGGAAGTTTTGATTTTTGCGAAGCTGCAACTAATCCCATTGACAATGCTTGGTTACCCATGATACTACGATACGTACCTGGCTCCATTTTAGATTTCTCCACTTTGAAACGAGCTGCATTGAATAATTCAGCGGTCTCCCCAAAATAATATCCTGCTTTTAATACAGCGATATTGCTATTCAAGATAGATTCTTTCTTTCCGAACTTTTCTTTTAAGAAGTTGATTGTTGTATCCAAGTCCCTATTGTACAACCAATAGATTACACCCAATACAAACATATTTTTTGCACGATCTCTTTCTTTATTTCCTAATTCAGGGAATTCTGTTAAAGCTTCGCGTGTTAATTTAGTAACGTCAATTTTAGTTAACTCATATCCGTCTAAACTTCCGTCTTCGAGTGGGTTGATCCCATCGGCGTAATTTGCAAGACGTAAATTTTTAACATCAAAACCATCGGTGTTTGCGATAATCTTTCCGCCTTTTTTTAATCCCTTTAAATTTACTTTTAATGCCGCTGCATTCATGGCAACCAATACATCACATGCATCACCAGGTGTATATACTTTGTCCGAACTAAAG
>CANGMV010000171.1 GCA_947454745.1 Bacteroidota bacterium
AAAACTATACCCATCAAATTTCTTATAGTCATTTCGTGGCGTATGCTCTAGTATAAAATAACCTTCGGGACTAATCAACTTCCTTTCAACAATAATTCTTGGTAAATCATCAATGGTATTCAGGGCATATGGTGGTCCTGCAAAAATCACATCAAATTGCTGTGTACAAGTATTCAAATATTGAAAAACATCCATGCGCATAATTTGCACATTTTCAATTTTCAAAAAATCAATATTCTTTTTAATAAAATCTAACATTTGAGGATCTTTTTCAACAATGGTTAAATTTTCGGCACCGCGTGAAGCCAATTCATAACTTATACAACCAGTGCCCCCAAATAAATCTAAAGTACGTGCACCTTCAATCTGAACCCTATTTTGCAAAATATTAAATAACCCTTCTTTTGCAATATCAGTAGTAGGCCTTGTATAAGGCATATTATGAGGTGGATTGATTTTTCTACCCCCAAATTTTCCAGAAATAATTCTCATTAAAAAATAAAATAAGTAGAATAAATAGGTTGTTTATGCGGGCCTTCGATGATCTCTAGTGATTTAAAATAGTTACTTAATGTATTCACAAAATCATGTTGTGTACTATTGTATCCCCAAAGTTGCAAGCTTGTCTCATTCATGTCTAACTTTACTTGAGCACAAGCATTCAAGATCGTATAACTATTTTGATCATTCCCTGCAATTGGGAAATAATTGATCAGCTGTGTTCGACCGTCTTTTAACAATCGAATACAAAAATAATTTTCAAATAAATAAACTAAAGCAGCGTTATCTGCACTTGTAGCTAAAACATATTCAGTATAATGATGCCAAACACCTGTTGGGAATGATCTTGACAAAATTGTACTTAACGCATCAGGAACTGAATAAACTAGAACAAAATTATCATCATAAGGCGTCGTGTATAATTCTTCGTCGTTCAAAACACCATGAACTAAATTTAATTCTTGTTGATACAATAGTGAATCCTCTTTAATTTGTTTTTTTGTCAAAACAAATCGAGTACTATTCCAAATGAAAAATATATTTCCGTATACACTTTGAATCAGTTTAGAATTATTTTGTAAGTATGCCACTAATTGATGCCATCCTGTATTCTCGGCATTATTGACGAAATGTTCAAATGCAACAAACTCATTTTTTTGCTTATGTTTTACCGAAAACACAATACTCTCCTTATCCACAATTAAGTATAAATCTTCTACTTTATTGTTAGCTGTACTTTCTAATGTTGTATAAATGCCAATTTTCTTCTTTGCCATAGGGTAAAATCTTATGCAATGATATAAAAAAAGGGGCAGTTCTTTGCTAAAACTAATTGTAGATTTGTGAAATATGAGCGAATTGAATACGACCCCATCCCTACAAGTGAATGTTTCGAGCAAGCAAATACTTGCCATATCCCTTCCGATTGCTATGGCCATATTGGTACCACAAGTGAACTTTGTGATTAATAATATCTTTTTAGGCGCATTAAGTAGTAAAGCTTTAGCCATCGCGGGCATCACAGGAGTGTATTATTTGATTTTCGGGGTAATGGGTCAAGGATTAAACAATGGTTTACAAGCCCTCATTTCGCGAAGAGCAGGTGAAAATAGAGTGGATGAAATTGGGATCCTTTTTTCACAGGGCGTAATTATTTCATTGTTCCTTTCTGTTATTGGCATTTCATTCACTTACTTTATAGCACCTTCCCTTTTTCATATCGTTTTACACGATGCACAAATTGCAAATACGGTCATTGAATTTTTAAAAATAAGAATTTGGGGGATCCCCTTTCTCTTTATCTACCAAATGCGCAATGCATTATTAGTTGGCACCAATCAAAGCAAATTTTTAATTATTGGCACTGCTACAGAAGCAATCGTGAATATATTTTTTGATTATAGTTTAATATTTGGTCATTTTGGATTTGCTAAAATGGGATTAGTTGGCGCAGCATACGCTTCTATTATTGCAGAAATAATGGGATTATTCATCATTTATTTGGTGATTCATTACCAAAAAATTGGAGCAAGATTTGAACTCTTCAAAAAAATTACTTTTAAAGGGGACTATATAAAATTGATATTAATACAGTCAAGTCCTATTATGGCGCAGTATACGATTAGTATTATAAGTTGGGAATTCTTTTATATTTTAATAGAACATCGAGGCGAACAATCCCTTGCAGTTTCCAATTCAATGCGCAACATTTTTGGCTTCTTTGGTAGTTTTACATGGGCATTTGCAGCTACTTCCAATACCATGGTAAGCAATATTATTGGACAAAATATGCATGAAAAAGTTATCCCTTTGATTGTGAAAATTATGAAATGGAGCCTGGGATTTGCAGTAGCTGTCTTCTTACTTTTAAATGTATTTGCGCGACCATTTTTATCGATTTATGGACAAGGTGAAGGATTTATGCAAGAAGGCGTTCCAGTATTGAGAGTCGTTTCTTTTGCCCTATTAATAATGTCAATCGCAACAGTATGGTTAAATGCAGTAACCGGAACAGGTCAATCTAAAATTAATTTAGCCATTGAATTCTTAGCCATTATCATTTACATCGCCTATAGTTATCTTACGATTGAATATTTCCAACTCCCCATTACCATTGGCTGGATGTGCGAAATTATTTATTGGGTAAGTTTATTAATCCCTTCTTATTTGTATATAAGATCTATGCGCTGGAAAGGAATTAAAATCTAAATACTATCTTGTTTTTTCAACTGAAACTGAAGTATTGCCAACAAAAAATGGAATAGGTAATTTTTGTTTGGTAATAGTTACTCGTACTTTATTCGCAATGGGATGATCCAATAAAACCTTATCGGCAATCTTACCCACGATGGTTTCTAATAAAAGAGTCGGCACTTCCATAATAGCTTTCACACTATTATATACTTGCACATAGTCAATGGTTTGATCCAACTGATCAATAATCGAAACAGTGGGTGTAAAATCAATAATAACATCCACCATAAAACCATTGCCTATTTTTTGCTCAGCTTCATATAATCCATGAAAACCAAAAAACTCCAAGTTCGTTAAACTAATTCGCATGTACTAGTGTCCTTTAGCAGTTAAATAACGCTCTGCGTCTAAAGCTGCCATACAACCGCTTCCAGCTGCAGTTACCGCTTGACGGTAATTTTTATCTTGCACATCACCAGCAGCAAAAACACCTTCCACATTGGTTTTCGTAGTTCCAGGTTGTGTTAAAATATAACCAGTTTCATCCATGTTAAGATAGTCTTTGAAAATATCGCTATTAGGTTTATGACCAATAGCCACAAAGAATGCACTTACAGGAATTTCTTGTAATTCGTTGGTTATATTATTTTTAACACGTACTGCTTGAACTGTTTTTTCACCTAAAATTTCATCAGTTTCTGTATTAAAATACACTTTGATATTCGGTGTATTTAATACCCTATCCTGCATAACTTTACTTGCACGCATTTGATCCTTACGTACAATCATGTGCACTTGAGAACACATTTTTGATAAATAATGTGCTTCTTCGGCAGCAGTATCTCCTGCTCCGATAATCGCGACTTCTTTACCTTTAAAAAAGAATCCATCACATACTGCACAAGCACTTACACCAAAACCATTTAAGCGCTCTTCACTTGGAATACCCAACCATTTTGCACTTGCACCCGTTGATATAATTACTGCATCTGCTTCAATA
>CANGMV010000172.1 GCA_947454745.1 Bacteroidota bacterium
CGTTATATATGGTTTCATGGATGCATAATTGTCCAACACAATCCCAGCGCCACTCATATTTGCCACAGCAGCAGCATGACACATGGCACAATTCGTTTTAATAATGGGTGCTACAACAGCAGTATAAGTAATATTAGTAGTGTCGCAAGCACTTGCTACTACTTGAGGATATATCTGGTCCTTCTTGTCATAATAACAAGCCGAAATAGAATACATAATCACAAGTGAAAAAAATATGGTTATTTTTTTATTCATACTTTATTGAGGGTACCCAGCTTTAATCCATTTTTGTATTTGGGTAATTTTACAGGCTACCATTTTACTTGATTGCGGCATGTTCATTGCGGGAGTCGCAGAAGTCCAAGTAATGGCATTTAAAAATATAGTTGTGTTGGCTGTGATATAAGTTTTTGTACTTGCATAGTCGCCTAAGTAAACATTCGCGGTACCTGGTTTTGTTCCGTGACAACCTCCACAATTATTGGAGATGATTGTTTGAATTGCACCCGCATATGTAAATGCAGTGGTATCACAAACATTGGTACACTGTGTATTTAATGCACCTTGGTCAATCCATTTTTTGATCATTGCAATATTGGCAGTGGTCATTTGAGGTGAATTACGAGGAGGCATCGACCCTCCAACAATGATGGTATAATATTTACTACTACTGGAATTTTTTGCTTTTATACCATTCATAATATGGGTATAGTCGGTGGTAATGACCCCTTCCTTATGCGTATTAACATCGTGACAACCCGATGATCCACAGTAACTTACGTACAAAGGCAATATATCTGTATTAAAACAAACCGTATCCGAAACTGCTGGAGCCGTGCTTGGTCCGGTACCCCCATTCACTGGTGGTGCGACTACTACGGTGGTGTCGGCCGAAATTGTGTTTTGGTTATTAATAATGTCGTGTTTACATGCGGCCAACATTATTATAATCAGGAAGGCGATATAGGGGGTTGTATTGCGCATCTGAAGCGAATTTAAAGGAAATAGAGATAAATCTATATTATGTCTTCATAAAATTTGCACAAATGCCTACTTACCAATCACGCTCTAACAGTTGTTCATGTAAAAAATGAGTTCTATTGCGTTAAGTTGACACAATAATTATTTATATTTAAAGTCTAAATGATTGTTATATGAAGAAGCTATTCAGCTTATTGCTATTGGTCCCTGTGTTATTAAATGCCCAACAAAAATGGGAGGCAACAACTTTAACCGATGGGATTAAAAAAGTTAAAGTCAATAATCAAATCACACTAGGCTATGCGGAAGCTTCGGGTGTTAAGATTATTTTAAAAGATGGCTTGCCTTTTAAAGATTTAAATAAAAACGGAGTAGTAGATATTTATGAAGATTGGAGAGTGAATGTAAATGAGCGCGCAAAAGACTTAGCTTCTAAAATGAGTATTGATCAAATTGCTGGCTTAATGCTATATAGTGGGCATCAAGCTATTCCGATGCCACCTGCAGGTATGTTTAAGGCAACCTATGATGGTAAAGCGTTTGCGGAGAGTGGAGCGAAACCTTCTGACTTATCAGACCAACAAAAAATATTTTTAACTACCGATAATTTAAGACATGTATTAGTAACATCGGTGGCAAATCCAATTGTAGCAGCAACATGGAATAACAATGTTCAACAATTGGTGGAAGCGATTGGAATGGGTATCCCAGCTAATAATAGTTCAGATCCAAGAAACGGAGCGAATAAGGAAGCCGAATACAATGCAGGTAGTGGCGGTGCTATTTCACAATGGCCCGAAGAGTTAGGTTTAGCTGCAACATTTGATCCAAGTATTACTAGAAAATTTGGGTCTATTGCATCTAAAGAATATAGAGCATTAGGTATTGCAACAGCTTTATCTCCTCAAATTGACTTAGCAACAGAACCAAGATGGAATCGTTTTGTGGGCACATTTGGTGAGGATCCAAATTTAGCAACCGATATGGCACGTGCTTATGTAGATGGATTTCAGACTTCACCACAAGCAATCAATGCTTACAATGGATGGGGAAATTATAGCGTAAACGCTATGGTAAAACATTGGCCTAGTGGTGGTCCTGAGGAAGGGGGTCGCGATGCGCATTTTGCTTATGGAAAATTTGCAGTGTATCCTGGTAATAATTTTCAAATGCATTTAAGAACTTTTACCGAAGGTGCATTTAAGTTGAATGGCAGTACTAAAAAAGCAGCTGCTGTAATGCCTTATTATACTATCTCTTATAATCAAGACAAAAAGAACGGAGAGAATGTGGGTAATGGATATAGTAAATATTTAGTGACTGATTTATTAAGAAACAAATATGGTTACGACGGTGTAGTATGTACCGATTGGTTAGTGACGGCAGATGAAGGTGCTAAGCCAGATATGTTTGTTGGTAAATCATGGGGTGTTGAAAAATTAACAATCGCCGAAAGACATTATAAAGTATTAATGGCCGGAGTGGATCAGTTTGGAGGCAACAACGATGCAAAGCCAGTATTGGAAGCGTATCAAATGGGTGTGAAAGAACATGGCGAAACCTATATGCGCAAACGTTTTGAACAATCTGCCGTACGTTTATTGTTGAATATTTTTAGAACAGGCTTGTTCGAAAATCCTTATTTAGATCCGAATGAATCCAAGGCAATAGTAGGTAAGCCTGAGTTTATGAAAGCGGGTTATGATGCGCAATTAAAATCGATTGTGTTAATTAAGAATCAAAATAAAACCTTGCCAATTGCAAAAGGTAAAACAGTATATATTCCTAAGCGTACTACACCAGCGAGCTTAAACTTTTTTGGACAACCAGTTCCTGAAAAAACAGAGTATCCAGTAAACTTAGAATTAATAAAAAGATATTATACCGTAACAGACGATCCTGCAAAAGCCGATTTTGCAATTGTGTTTATTAAAAGCCCAATGAGCGGTGGTTATAGCAGAGCCGATAGAGAAGCGGGTGGCAATGGTTATGTGCCCATTAGCTTACAATTAAAAGACTATACAGCAGTGGATGCACGTGAACATAGTATTGCTGCAGGTGATCCGGTTATTGACCCAACGATTAATGATAGAAGCTATAAAGGCAAAACTTCTAAATCAAATTCTTATCCCGATTTAAATACGATTTTAGATACCAAAAAAGCAATGCATGGCAAGCCAGTGATTGTTTCTGTAGCCATGTCGAATCCATTGGTGTTCGGTGAATTTGAAAAAGAAGTTGATGCAATTGTTGGTGAATTTGGTGTGCAAATTGATGCCCAAATGGATATTATTTCAGGCAAGGTAGAACCATCGGGTTTGTTGCCAATGCAAATGCCATTAAATATGAGTGTGGTTGAAAAGCAATATGAAGATAAGCCGCATGATATGACACCGTATAAGGATGCACAAGGTCATGTATATGATTTTGGTTATGGATTAAACTGGAAAGGCGTTATTCACGATGCGAGAACTATTAAATACGCAGTAAAGAAATAAAAATCGTCTATTGAATCATAGACATCCTTAAAATGAGTTCGATTTCAAATTTGAATGATTTTAAAAGCTTTACCGATACCTTGCCTGAGCAACCACACTTAATGCCTGTACTATTTGTTGGGCATGGTTCTCCTATGAATGGTATTGAGGATAATGAGTTTAGCAGGAGATGGACGAGCATTGCTAAA
>CANGMV010000173.1 GCA_947454745.1 Bacteroidota bacterium
CAAGGGGTATAAACTTTTCCCGTACTGCTCACGATGTAAGTATCATGGGTGAGTTTTATTTTTTGAAATTTATTAATGGCAACAAACAGTTTAGATTTTCTCCGTATTTAGGTTTTGGTATGGGTGCCTTAAAAACCATTACAACTACATCTAGTTATTTGACTGCAAGTAAAAGAACATTTGTGTACCCCATTAACTTAGGGTTTAAATATAATGTGACAGGACCTTGGAATATTTTTGCAGAAGCCACTTATCGTTTTACCAACTCCGACAAACTTGATTTTTTTGCTGATACCGATACACGGACTCCTGCACCTGGAGGAACTACTTACCAAGCAAGTAGCTCAGGAAATGATCAATACTTTACGACCAAACTAGGTATCTCCTATAATTTATTAGAAATTTACGGCCCTGATAAATTCAAGAAGCCTAAAAAGTCTTTTTTCCCTACAAAGGAAGAAAAACAGTTTAAATCGAATAAAAAGGGCATTTTCCGTTTCTTTAGGCGCAAATAACTAAGCATTTCTTATTTTTACATTATGGAAAATTTGGATTTGAAGCGATTGCCGAAACATGTAGCCATTATTATGGATGGAAATGGAAGATGGGCGCAAGAGCAAGGGCAGGATCGCTTATTTGGTCACTATCATGGTGTGGTAAGTGTACGCAAAGTGGTGGAAGCGGCTGCTGAAATAGGCATTGAATTCCTTACTTTATATGCATTTAGTACCGAAAACTGGGACCGTCCCGAGGCGGAAGTGACTGGGCTCATGACCCTTTTCGTGGATACGATTGCTAAAGAAGTACCTGATTTACATAAAAATAACATCAAACTGAGCTTTATTGGTAATTTGGATATGCTACCAACTTCGGCAAAACAAGCACTTGCCGACGCCACTGCACAAACTGCACAAAATACGGGTTTGACATTAATAATTGCCTTAAGCTATAGCAGTAGATGGGAACTAGTGGAAGCCACTAAAAAAATTGCTCAAAAAGTGCAAAACGGTCAATTAAGTACCGATCAAATCACCGAAGCCACTATATCTGAAAACCTTACTACAAGTGCTTTTCCCGACCCTGAACTCATGATTCGCACCAGTGGCGAATGCCGAATTAGTAATTTTTTATTGTACCAATTGGCCTATTCCGAATTGTACTTTACCGATACCCGTTGGCCCGAATTTAGAAAGGCCGATTTAGTGAAAGCTTTGCTCGATTATCAGTCTCGTGAACGCAGGTTTGGAAAGACCAGCGCACAGGTACAAATAGATGTATAATTAATTTAATATGTTTATTTTCTCTTTTTAACAAAGACTTTGAAATATTACGAGTAATTTGCGACACTTTTAAAACCTAAATGTTTAGCCCCAGCAGATGCAGAAATCTCTCCAATTTATAATAGGCGTTTTGTCCGTGCTCTTATTGTCAACTAGTTCTTATGGTCAGGAAACGCCTGCCAAAGATTCGGTATCTCAAATTAATGTGAAATTGATAGGCATTTTTAATCAAAAAACGCCCACCAAATACAAGGTTAGAAATATCAAAGTAGTTGGTAATCAAAACTTTGACGAAGCACTATTATTATCTCTATCCACGCTTAACACTGGCGACGAAGTAACTATTCCAGGCGGTGACAATTTTGCAAAAGTGATCCATAAATTAATGGACCAAAATTACTTTAGCGATGTAAGTGTGTATTTAACCGATGTACAAGACAATCAAATAGATGTAGAAATAAATGTAGTGGAGCGCCCTCGTTTATCTAAGTTTAATTTTATTGGCATTCGTAAATCTGACAACGATGAGTTGTCGGGTAAAACAGGTTTATTACCAAACAGGGTAGTAACTGAAAATATGAAAATCACTGCAGTAGAGGGGATTAAAAAGTTTTATGCTGAAAAAGGTTTTCAGGATGTGAAAGTAACGATTAAGGAAAAGAAGGATGCTGCACGACGAAATAATTTATTATTAGATTTTGTGGTAGATAAAGGGCCTAAGGTACGTATCAATAATATCAACTTTGGAGGCAATAAAATTGAAGAGGGAAAACTTAAAAAAAGTTTGAAAGAAATTCATGAGAAATCAAGATTGACTTTATATCCGATTCATGATAAAGCGATGATTGTTAAAACCACTCCTTATACTTTTGAAGAGTATATGAGTGATAAAGGATATTTGACTTTCACAAAGACAAGAAAAATCTTAAATCCTTATGCAAGAGTTTCTTTTTCTTCTTCTAAATTCAATCCTAAAAAATACGACGAGAGTAAGGATAACTTATTAAACTATTACAACTCTCTTGGATTTAGAGATGCTGTAATTGAGAAGGATACAGTATATCATAACACTGCCGGCAATTTAAATATTGACATGCAAGTGAAAGAAGGACACAGGTATTATTTTGGTAACATTACTTGGAGAGGAAATACAAAGTACCCCGATTCATTATTAACTACCATTTTAAATATTAAAAAAGGCGCGATTTATAATCGCGAGACTTTATATAATAAATTAGGTAAAACACAAACTGCAGAAGGTGGTGATATTAGTGGTTTGTACCAAGACGATGGTTATTTGTTTTTTGCAGTAGATCCTATTGAAACTGCAGTATACAATGATACTATCGACTATGAAATCCGATTAAGAGAAGGGCCTCAAGCAACCATCAAAACAGTTCGTATTACGGGTAACGAAAAAACAAAAGACTTTGTAATTCGTCGTGAAATTAGAACCATACCTGGTGATAAATTTAGCCGTACTTTATTAATTCGTTCTCAACGTGAAATTTCGCAGTTAAACTTTTTTGACCAAGAAAAAATCAGACCAGAACCAGTACCTAATCCCGAGGACGGTACGGTTGATATTAATTATAGTGTAGCAGAAAAATCGAGCGATCAATTAGAATTAAGTGCAGGATGGGGTGGGTATATCGGTTTAACAGGAACATTGGGTGTTACCTTTAATAACTTCTCTTCTAAAAACTTATTTAAAAAGTCGGCATGGGATCCATTACCAATGGGAGATGGTCAAAAATTAAGTGTGCGTGTTCAGAGTAATGGTAAAGCATTCCGTTCTATTAATACTTCCTTCACAGAACCTTGGTTTGGTGGCGTAAAAAGAAATTCATTAACGGTTAGTATCTTCAATACAAAGTATGGTCAAACGATCGACCCTACAACAGGTATGTATAGTATTAATGCTGCCGATAATCAATACATTTCCACAACGGGTGCGACCGTTTCATTTGGTCGTCAATTAAGCTGGCCTGATGACTATTTCTCATTTAGTTATGGCTTAAACTTTACACGTTATACTTTAAAGAACTATCCAATTGACCCATACAACTTACCTAACTTCAAAAATGGTAATGTAAACAATGTAAATATTAGATTGGCTTTACAAAGAACTTCGGTGGATCAACCATTGTTCCCAAGAACAGGTTCTACTTTCTTATTAAGTGCGCAATTAACACCGCCTTATTCCTTGATTGATCCAAATATAAATACGGGCACGAATAAATTTGAATTATTAGAATACCATAAATGGAGATTCAATGGCGAATGGTTTATTCCTTTGGGCAAGCCTGCTGGAGAAGACCATAACAAACAATTCGTTTTACGTTTTGCTGCTAAATATGGTTTCTTAGGACGTTACAATACCGA
>CANGMV010000174.1 GCA_947454745.1 Bacteroidota bacterium
ATTTGGGTTTTACCCGTACCCGGTCCGGCAATTACCATTACAGGTCCTTCAATTGTGTTTACTGCAATTTTTTGTTGCTCATTTAGTCCCTCATAAACCGACTCAAAGGCCTTTGCTTGTTCCAACTTGCTAATCATTCGATAAAATTAATGGCTTTCCCGTTAATATGCACAACAAAACAAGCCATTCCTTGTTATAATGGTATGTCTAAAGTATACAGCATCCACACCGTTCAAAATATCCCCATTTCTTTAAATGAGGCTTGGGATTTTTTTAGTAGCCCAGCTAATTTGGCGAAGATTACGCCAAATCACATGGGTTTTAATATAATAAGTAAGCATCATGGCGAAAAAATGTACCCTGGTCAGATCATAGAATACACGGTGAGTCCACTTTTGGGCATACCCTTGTATTGGATGACGGAAATTACGCATGTTCAAGAAGGGAAGTATTTTGTGGACGAACAACGCTTTGGGCCTTATTCACTTTGGCATCATCAACACCATTTTAAGGCTATTCCTGGTGGTGTTTGTATGGAAGATATTGTGCATTATAAAATCCCACTTGGGTTTTTAGGGGATATTGCACAGTGGATCTTGGTGAAAAAGCAGCTTCAAGGCATTTTTGATTTTAGATTTAAAGCGGTGGAAGAAAAGTGGGGTACTTACAAGCCTTAGTTTTGAAAGCCAAAATAATTATAAAATACTTAGTGGTTTAAACACTTTGTTTATATAATTTTTATAAACTTTGTTCCCCAATCTAAAACGCTTCATGGCACATACAACAAGTGGGCATGCCCACAAACTCTCGGTAGCAGGATTAATAGTTACTTTAGGAATTATTTATGGTGATATCGGAACTTCTCCACTGTATGTATTCAAATCAATCATCAATCATAAAGTAATTACAGAACAGTTAGTATACGGAGCTATTTCCTGTGTGTTTTGGACATTGACTTTACAAACCACTTTTAAATATGTTTTTTTAACGCTTCGAGCAGATAATAGAGGAGAGGGTGGAATATTCTCTCTTTTTGCTTTAATAAGAAGATATGTTAAGTGGGTTTATATACCAGCTATTATAGGTGCAGCAATGCTTTTGGCGGATGGAATGATTACACCTCCTATTTCTGTAGCCTCGGCTGTAGAAGGATTAGGTGGCGTTCGTGGTTTAGAAAACATCATTGTGCCAGGTAATAATCTAACAGTAGGTATAGTAATGGCGATTATTTCTTTGTTGTTTTTCTTTCAACGTTTTGGTACTAAGATTGTGGGATTTGCATTTGGTCCGATTATGTTGATTTGGTTTTCGATGATTTTAATTTTAGGATTTCTTCAAGTAATACAACATGCTGAAATTTTAAAATCGTTAAATCCTTATTATGCTTATGATTTGTTAGTGCATTACCCGAATGGATTTTGGTTATTGGGTGCGGTATTCTTATGTACTACAGGAGCCGAAGCTTTATACAGTGACTTAGGACATTGCGGAAGACAAAACATTCAAGTAAGCTGGATGTTTGTGAAAACGGCCTTAGTGATTAACTATATGGGTCAAGGGGCTTGGTTAATAGCCCATATGGGACAACCTATGGAAGGGTTAAATCCATTTTATGAATTAATGCCACATTGGTTCTTGTTAGCAGGTATTTGTATTGCGACAGTTGCAGCGATTATTGCAAGTCAAGCTCTAATTAGCGGTTCCTTTACATTAATTTCCGAAGCCATTAGTTTAAATTTTTGGCCACGTGTAACGATCAAATTCCCTACCGATCAAAAAGGACAAATTTATATTCCAAGCTTAAATTTATTATTGTGGGCGGGTTGTATTACCATGTTATTCTTTTTTAGAAAGAGTGAGCATATGGAAGCCGCTTATGGATTTTCGATTATCATCACGATGATCATGACTACTATTTTGATGAATTTTTATATGTTAAATGTAAGAAGATGGAGACAGTCAATAGTTGCAGTCATTATATTAATATTTAGTTTGGTGGAAGTTTCCTTTTTCATTGCCAATATTGTGAAAGTGAAAGAAAGCTATATCACATTTGTATTTTCATTAAGTATGATTTTTGTAATGATGATTTGGCATCGTGCACGCAAAATTGCCAATCGTTATTTGGACTTCGTGAAAATGAAAGACTACTTGGATCCGATGGTTGAATTAAGTTCCGACAAGGATATTCCTAAATATGCTACGCATTTGGTGTACTTAACAAAAGCCAATAATTATCGTGAAATCGAACACCGTATTATTGATTCTATTTTAAACCGCAAACCAAAACGTGCCGATATTTATTGGTTTATACATATTGACCGTACCGATTCTCCCTATGGAATGGAATACAGTATCCGTGAATTAGTGGACGACAAAGTAATGCGTGTTGACTTTAAATTAGGATTCAGAATACAGCCAAGAGTGAATGTATTATTTAAGAAAGTAATGCAGGAATTAAATGAATGTCACGAACTTGGCATCTATAGTAAATATGAGTCTTTAAAAAGCAAGGACTTCCATGCTGATATTACTTATGTTATTATTGAAAGCTTCTTTAGTATCGAAAATGAATTGTCGTTCAGAGAAGATTTTATCATGGACGTTTACTTTAATATTAAGCACTTGGCACAAAGTGATCAAAAGGCCTTTGGATTGGATAATGACATGACCATTGTTGAACATGTGCCATTAATCATCAAAGCCAACGAGAATCTTCCTTTAAGACGTGTGTTTGATAGATAATTCAAGCGAATGCATATTCAATTATAACGCAATCATTTTACTTAATTGGTTTTGTTGTCCTACTGCAACAATCCAATATTTTGCTTTATTGTTTTTTTCAATGCCCAATGCGCTCAGGTTAATAAACTTAGTATCGGCAGGTATAATGGCTTCCACCGAATAACTATTGTTTAGTAATTGAAGAATTGCAAACTGCTTAACTTGCTTATAGGCAGTATGTTCAATTTGATAACTGTTCTCCGATTTCTTATTAACAGTTGGGGCAGCTACTTCATATTGCACTAGCCATGGCATGGTGGGTTGCAAAGCAGGTTTACTATAATAGTTATTTTGTAAACTATCGTTCCAATGGTTAGGATTGTTTCTAAAGCTACTGCTACTAAAATAGGCACTACCTCTTGTGTTTTTTAAATTTCTTAATGCTTGAATTTGATAAGGAATTTCTTTATTACTTTTCCAATTGGCAGTAGTGCCAGCTCGATAAATGCCGTGCCCAATATATAAATTTCTTTTGTAGTTGTGTTGGTTCCACCAATTCACCAATTCATCATAATCCGCTAAAGGATGTCCATGTTCCCAATACAACTGAGGTATCACATAGTCGATCCATCCTTTATTTAACCAAGATAAAATGTCTGCATATAAATCATCGTAGTTCGTTACGCCCGCCTTGGTATTACTTCCTATTGGATCCTTTGATTTATTGCGCCAAACACCAAAAGGGCTAATGCCAAATTGCACACCTGGTTTGATGCTATGAATAGTAGCAGATAATTGTTTAATAATAGTATCACAATTGCTTCTTCGCCAGTCCTCTTTGTTTAAACCACGACCGTATTTTTTATAAGTGGCTTCATCTTGAAACTCTTTTCCAGGTACTTTGTAGGGATAAAAATAATCGTCCAAATGAATGGC
>CANGMV010000175.1 GCA_947454745.1 Bacteroidota bacterium
ATTGGTATAAAAATGCAAGTCCCTACTAAAATCCATACGTTCTAAAATGTATTTAAAGAACTCCAACTCATTATGTGTATCTAATGTAGAAGTGGCTTTTGAATCGGGCGCAGTGATCCATAAAAATTTAGCTAAACTCAATTGTCCCGTACCTAAAATATGATTGGCAATAGTTAAAATTTCAGCAGGACGCGTGTTGTTTAAATAAGGCGTATACCTTTCACTTCCAATTGCAAGTAACAAAGGATGCACCCCTGCTGCATCCACAGCATGCACTTCCTTTAATCCAGGAATTTCATTAGAAATAGCAGAACCTGTCATGGAATGAATTAATTGTCCAAAACTAGTATCCTCTTGCGGTGGACGCCCCACCACGGTGAATGCCCAAATAGCCTCTTTTCTTGCAAAAACTTTGTGCACTTTCATTACTGGAAAATCATGTTGCAAACTATAATATCCCAAGTGATCCCCGAAAGGCCCTTCTGGTTTATTGTCTCCAGGAAATACTTCACCAGTAATTACAAAATCAGCATCGGTACTCACGCAATATCCATCTACATAAGTATAATTAAAGCGTTTGCCAGCGAGCACCCCCGCAAAATTCATCTCACTCATTCCTTCGGGCAACGGCATAACCGCAGCTACACTATGCGCTGGCGGCCCTCCTACAAACACACTCACTTTTAAAGGCATTCCTTTATTGTTAGCCTTGGTTTGATGCACTCCTATTCCACGATGCAATTGATAATGCAAGCCCACTTCTTTATTTAATTCATATTCATTTCCATTCAACTGAATACGATACATTCCTAAATTAGCATTCGCTATACCTGGCTTATCTGCGTCCTCGGTATATACCTGGGGAAGTGTTACAAAAGCACCGCCATCCATTGGCCAATGTTGAATTAAAGGCAAATCACTAATTTGAATTTCTTCAAATAAAACAGGCTTAGAAAAAGGCATTCCATTCGGCAATGCATGCACAGCCGCAGGCAATGCAGACAATGTTTTTAAAGGATTTTTTAGTGCAGCGGTTGGATCAATTTTGATATCAATCAATTGCTTTACTTGTGGCAATGTATCTCTAAAAATAAATTCACTGCGTGCTAATGTGCCAAAAATATTAGAAGCCGCGCGAAACTTGCTTCCCTTTACATTTTCAAATAATATGGCAGGTCCTTTTTGTTCAAAAATGCGCAAATGAATCGCTGCCATTTCCAAATGGGGATCCACTTCCTCCTTGATACGTAAAAGCTGTCCATTACGCTCTAAATCTAACAAACAAGCTTCTAAACTAGAATATGCCATGCGATACTATTTGAGTTGCAAAAATAACTTAAATTCGCCTATGACTCGTTTAAGTGTAAACATAAATAAAATAGCCACCCTAAGAAATAGTCGTGGCGGAGACAATCCCAATTTAGTAAAAGTAGCAAAAGACTGTGAACGTTTTGGTGCCCAAGGCATTACTGTACACCCAAGGCCCGATGAACGACATATTCGTTACCAGGATGTTTATGATTTAACTAAAATTGTTACGACAGAGTTCAACATTGAGGGCAATCCGAAAGAAGATAAATTTGTAGCATTGGTGTTGGCTACAAAACCTCATCAAGTAACTTTAGTACCCGATGCCTTGAATCAATTAACAAGCGACCATGGCTGGGATACCATAGCTGATCAAGCTTATTTAAAAGACATTATTGCAAAATTTAAAAATGCGGGGATTCGTGTTTCTATTTTTGTTGACCCTATTGAAGCAATGGTACGCGCCGCTGCCACAACAGGAACCGATCGAATTGAATTGTATACGGAAGCTTATGCAAGGGAATTTGCTGCAGGAAATAAGGAAGCAGCAGTTGCCCCTTATATTAAAGCAGCAAGCATTGCACATGAACTAGGATTAGGCATTAATGCAGGACATGATTTGGATAGATTTAACCTGGCCTATTTAGCAAAAGCCATTCCTTATATGGACGAAGTGAGTATTGGACATGCTTTAATTGCAGATGCACTTTATTTAGGATTAGAGAACACCATTCAATTATATAAACGTGCGTTAGCGATTGAATAAAACTATAATGCACAGCTATCTATATTTACCTCAAACTCTATTTATGTTTACAAAAAGATTGCCTGCTATTTTATTAGTTGCCATTTTGTTTTGCGTTAAAACTACAAAGGCTCAAACTAAATTTGGTCCTACACCTACAAAGGAACAATTAGCATGGCATAACAAAGAGTTTTATTTGTTTATGCACTTTGGCCCTAACACATTTACCGATTTGGAATGGGGACATGGCAGTGAGGATCCGAATGTATTTAATCCAACTGCAATTGATTGTAGTCAATGGGCACGCATTGCCAAAGCCGCTGGTGCCAAGGGTATTATTATTACAGCTAAACACCATGATGGATTTTGTTTATGGCCAAGTAAGTATAGTACCCATACTGTTAGAGAAAGTAAATGGATGAATGGAAAGGGAGATTTATTGAAAATGTTATCGGAGGCCTGTAAAAAAGAAGGCATCGAAATGGGTGTGTATATTTCGCCATGGGACCGAAACCATCCTGACTATGGAACACCTCAATACAATGAAGTATATATCAACACCATGAAAGAATTATTAACCGGATACGGAAAATTTTTTGAACTATGGTGGGACGGCGCGAATGGTGAAGGCCCTAATGGAAAAAAGCAAGTGTATGATTTTACACGATTTAAAGACAGTGCATTAAAACAACAACCTCAGCTTATTATATTCAGTGACATTGGTCCTCATGCAAGATGGATTGGTAATGAAAATGGAATCATAAATGAAACCAATTGGAACTTATTAGATACTGCAGGATTTAAACGTGGCGAAGGCGCACCGGTGAACGATACTTTAAATCGGGGCAATTATAATGGAAAACATTGGATTGGTGCCGAGGCCGATGTGTCTATTCGTAAAGGATGGTTTTATCATAAAGAGGAAGACAATACCGTAAAATCGGGCAGTACCCTTTTTGACTTGTATTTAAAATCAGTTGGCAGAGGTGGTAATATGTTATTGAATGTGCCACCCAACCGAAAAGGATTAATTGACCCATTAGATTCTGCAGCACTCATGCAGTTTAAACAAATACGCGACCAAGCATTTGCCAAGAATGAATTTGCCAACGCAAAATATTTTAAGACAAAAAATAGTGTAGAAGTGCATTTGCCAAAGGCAGTCCCAATTAATACCATTGTTTTAAAAGAACAAATAAGCCAAGGCCAAAGCGTTGTAAGGTTTGAAGTTTCAGGCGGAAATGATGTAAAAGAGTTTCATAAATTAGCCGAAGGGACCACTATTGGACACAAGCGTATAATTCAATTTTCGACACAAAACTTAAAGTATTACTGCATTAAAATTACCGAATACAAGGCAGCCCCTATCATAAGTGCAGTAGAAGGGTACCAAGTACCGGGAAAATAATTACCTTTACACTCATAACCATCAACTATTCGATTATGGCCAATCCAGCAATTGTAGGAATCATTATGGGAAGCGACAGTGATTTAAATGTAATGCAGGCCGCTGCCGATGTTTTGAACACTTTTAATATCCCTTTTGAATTAACGGTAGTGTCGGCACATCGTACACCAGAAAGAATGATGGACTATGC
>CANGMV010000176.1 GCA_947454745.1 Bacteroidota bacterium
GAGTAGCGGTTGCAGCATCGAATGTAATTTTCGGAAATATAGGAACCTATGTGATTGCAGTGATGATAATGATTTCTACTTTTGGTTGTAATAATGGATTGATCTTAGCTGGTGCTAGAGTGTATTATACAATGGCTCAAGATGGATTGTTCTTTAAGAAAGCAGGCACATTAAATAAAAATGCAGTTCCTGCATGGGCATTGTGGGCACAATGTGTGGTAGCTGGATTATTATGTTTAAGTGGTAAGTATGGCGACTTATTGGATATGGTTTCCTTTATTGTAGTGATTTTTTATATTTTGACCATCATAGGTATTTTTATCTTACGTAAAAAACGTCCCGAATTAGATCGCCCATATAAAGCATTTGGGTATCCAATTTTGCCCGCTATATACATATTAATGGGAACCTGCTTTTGTGTATTATTAATCATTTATAAGCCTAATTTCACTTGGCCAGGTTTAATTATTACACTCATTGGTATACCTTTGTATTATATCGCATTGCGTAATCAAAAAACGGCTGCATAACTATGATGGATCAGCAAGCTTTCGAAAAACTATTCGGATCATTTGACCAAACTAAAATTGGAGTGGTGGGTGATATTATGCTAGATACGTATTGGTGGGGGTCCGTTGACCGAATCTCTCCAGAGGCACCAGTACCTATTGTGTCCCTTCAAAAAAAAGAAGTAAGGGTTGGCGGAGCAGCAAACGTAGCACTTAATTTAAGGGCGTTGGGCACACCAACAACCTTGTTTGCTGTAATTGGTGAGGATGCAGAAGGGAAGGAGCTGAATAGCCTTTTAAATGCAGAAGGGATTAATACAAAATACATATACCCCAGCAAGGAAAGAGTCACAACTAATAAGGTGAGAATCATGGGACGTAATCAGCAAATGATGCGATTGGACCACGAACATACACATGATATTAATGCGGCTGAAGAAGCACAATTATTAGCTAATTTTTATGCTTATGTGGATGCGGAAAAACCTTCCTTAATTATTTTAGAAGATTACAATAAAGGAGTTTTAACCGAAAAGGTAATCACTGCAGTGATTGCTTATTGCCAAAGCAAGGGGATACCCACGGCAGTAGATCCCAAGCAGAAAAACTTTTTAGCTTATAAAGGCTGTACTATTTTTAAGCCGAATTTAAAGGAAGTAAAAGAAGGATTGAAAATTGAAATACCATCAGTTACTTTAGAAAATTTAAATAAAGTACATGCTACATTGCATGCGCATTTAAATCATGAGATTTCTTTTATTACTTTATCGGAACATGGCGTTTATTTTGCCAAATCAGATACACAAAAATTAATACCTACTCATATCCGAAACATTGCCGATGTAAGTGGAGCAGGGGATACTGTAATAGCGGTGGCAAGCTTAACATATGCAAGCACAAAGGATATGGAACTGGCAGCTGAATTAGCAAACATTGCGGGTGGATTGGTTTGTGAGTTAGTGGGCACGGCACCTATTAATAAATTGACATTGCAAGCAGAAGTGAAAAAACTATTGGTTAAATAATTACAATTTATGTATTCAAAAAAGATAGCAATAATTGTTGCAGGTGGAACAGGTCAAAGAATGGGATCGGTAGTACCAAAGCAGTTTTTATCCATTCAGGGTAAGCCAATTTTATTACATACCATCGATCAATTTGTGGCTGCATTTTCCGACATCCAATTGGTTGTAGTTTTACCCGAAGGTTATATTCAAGAGGGAAAGGATTTATTAGCACAAAATGGTTTTACTAAAAATATTGTTTTTGTAGCGGGGGGCGATACCCGTTTCCAATCGGTAAAAAATGGTTTGGGGCAAGTGAAAGAACCTGCGATTGTTTTTGTACACGACGCAGTAAGATGTTTATTAACTCCAGCACTTATTCAAAGATGTTATCAGCAGGCTTTGGAAAAAGGATCCGCAATTCCAGCTGTAAGTTCAACCGACACCGTTCGTTTAATTAAAGGTGAACGCAATGAATTGTTTGACCGAGAAAATGTAATGCTTATTCAAACACCTCAAACATTCCAGTCTGACACCTTATTAACTGCATTTAAACAGGAGTACAATCCAAGTTTTACCGACGAAGCCAATGTCGTTGAAGCTAGCGGCAAACCGGTTTTTTTGGTGGATGGAGAATTTGAAAATATTAAAATTACGCGTCCATTGGACTTGGCAATTGCAGAATATATTTTAGCAAAAAGGTTTGCTTAAACTTTTCTGCTTTTTTTCTTTCTTTACTTATTAGCGTTTTATTCTTCTTCGTTAAAGTCCAAGGCATACTCTGAGCCATCATCCTTAATAGGCTTGGGTTCTACAACGGGAGCTTGTCTTAAAACCGAAGTGCTTTTGTTGATTTTATCTAAAATTTGATGTGCAACTTCCATCGCTAGGTATCCATCAATTTCACTTACAACAGTTGGTTCATCGTTTATAATGGAATGCACAAAACTGGTTAATTCAGCTTTAATAGCATTGCCGTCTTCAATTACAGGCGTTGAAATGGAAATAGTTTTTTTACCTTGGTGGGTATCAATATCAAAAGAAAAACTATCTTCCTCGTCGGGTTGTTTTAATTTAATGATCTCGGTTGTTTTTTCTAAAAAGTCAATACCTATATAAGCGTCTTTTTGGAACAATCGAATCTTTCGCATTTTTTTCATGCTAATTCTACTGCTCGTTAAATTTGCAACACAACCATTGTTAAATTCAATACGCACATTGGCAATATCAGGCGTGTCGGTTAATACTGCAACACCACTCGCCGATATACTTTTTACATCACTTTTAACGATGCTTAAAATAATATCAATATCGTGAATCATTAAATCTAAAATAACGCTTACTTCGGTACCTCTTGGGTTGAATTGCGCTAAGCGATGAACTTCAATGAACAAGGGATTTAAAGAAGCATTTTTTAAAGAAGTATAAGCTGGATTGAATCTTTCTACGTGACCTACTTGTAATTTCACATTGGCTTCCTTTACCATATTTACTATGGATTTTCCTTCTTCGATAGTATTGGCCATTGGCTTCTCCACAAAAACATGTTTGCCAGTTTTAATAGCCATTTCACAAACGGGGAAATGCAAATGGGTAGGGGTTACAACATCAATAATATCTGATGCTGCAATAAGGGCTTCCTCATCCATGAATCTAGGAATACCATATTTGGCTTCCACTTCCTTGGCATTGTCATTACTAGGGTCAAAGAATCCAATAATTTTTACTTCTGGAATTTCAAGCCAATTATTAATATGGAATTTTCCCAAATGTCCCACGCCAAACACGCCCACTTTAAGCATACTTCAATGTTTTAAGATTTCAAAGTTACAGTATAACTAACTGAAATAGAGCTTATAAATGGTTGTGTGGAAAATTGGTAAATGGCTGTTGATACTTATCTATTTAGTACCTTTAAGTACAATCCTTTTATATGCATCCAAGTATTCAAAAATTGTATGATTTGGCAGGGAAACCAAGCCGAAAGATTATCGGTTTAATGAGTGGTACTTCCTTGGATGGATTGGATATTGCCTTGTGTGAGGTTAAAGGATCGGGCCTTACTACTCAGGTTTCATTACTACAATTTGAGACCATTGCATTTA
>CANGMV010000177.1 GCA_947454745.1 Bacteroidota bacterium
AATAGTATTCGAGGACTCATTTATACAATTCGAAAAATAAATATTCAAATACTAAAATTGGTTAAAAATGGGAACCTTAACTGAACAACAACAAAAAGTAAGCGCTTTATTAAAAAAAGCTCCATTGATTATCTCTGGACCTTGTAGTGCTGAGACCGAAGATCAAGTAATGGCAACTGCTAAAGGATTAGCAGCTACCGGTAAAGTAGATATCATGCGTGCAGGTATCTGGAAACCAAGAACTCGTCCTGGAAGTTTTGAAGGGATTGGAACAAAAGGTTTGCCTTGGATGCAACAAGCAAAAAAGGAAACTGGATTGCCAATAGCAGTGGAAGTAGCTACCGCGAAACAAGTGGAAGATGCATTGCATTTTGATGTTGATGTTTTATGGGTTGGTGCCCGTACAACTGTAAATCCTTTTAGTGTGCAAGAAATTGCAGATGCATTAAGAGGGGTTAAAGTTCCTGTTTTAATTAAGAATCCATTAAACCCCGATTTAGAATTATGGGTAGGTGGTATGGAACGTATTGCCAAAGCAGGTATCGAAGACTTAGGATTAATCCACAGAGGATTTAGCTCTTATGGTAATACTGAATTCCGTAATGCACCCATGTGGCATTTGGCTATTGAAATGAAGCGTCGTTTTCCAGGAGTGCCAATGATTAATGATCCTTCACATATTTGTGGACGTCGTGATATATTGCAAGCAGTGGCACAACAAGCAATCGACTTAGATTTTGATGGTTTAATTATTGAATCTCATGTAGATCCTGATAATGCTTGGAGTGATGCAAAACAACAAATCACACCCGAAGTATTAAAGTCGATGTTGGATAGTATGCATTGGAGAAAAGAAGATGTAGCGAATGAAGATTTTCATAGCGCATTAGAAAAATTCCGTCAACAAATTAACCAATTAGATGACGAGTTATTACAAGTATTGTCTACGCGTATGAAAGTGGCTCAAAAAATTGGGGAATATAAAAAGAACAATGAGATCACTATTTTACAAACCAATCGTTGGAACGAGATATTAGATCGTGCCGTTGCTAAAGGAAGTAAATTAGGATTGAGTGATGATTTTGTTACAAAGTACATGGATGCAGTGCATATGGAAAGTATCAATCAACAGAACAAAGTAATGAATAGCTAGTTGTTAAACTACATTTCATAAATAATTGAAAGATGAAAAATTGGAAGGTTAAATTTTCGAGTGCGATAGTGACATTTGTATTAGATGGCAAGTTTGCTGCTATTGATAAAATGGTAGACAAATCACAAGCCATTTATATTACCGATGAAAATGTGTATGCTTTGCATGAAAAGAAATTCAAGGGTAAAAAAACCATTGTAATTCCTGCAGGCGAAGAACATAAACATCAAGCTACTGTTGACTTTATAATTGAAGCCTTGCTTAATTTTGGAGCGACAAGACAAGCTATTCTAATTGGTGTGGGCGGCGGCGTAGTGACCGATATGGTAGGCTATGTTGCAGGTGTTTACATGCGAGGAGTAGCAGTAGGTTTTGTGCCTACTACTATTTTGGCAATGGTAGATGCGTCCATTGGAGGCAAGAATGGTATTGATGTAGGATTGTATAAAAACATGGTGGGCTTAATTCGTCAACCACAGTTTTTAGTATACGACTTGGAATTTTTACAAAGCTTGCCTAAACATCAATGGGAAAATGGCTTCGCCGAAATTATCAAGCATGCTGCAATAAAGGATGCGAAGATGATGAAAGAATTGTCGGACAATAATTTGGCCTATTATCAGAAAAATAAAAAAGCTTTAGCTGCATTGATTGAAAAAAATGTGCAGATTAAAGTAAAGGTGGTTCAAAAGGATGAGTTTGAAAAAGGCGATCGTAAATTGCTCAATTTTGGACATACATTAGGACATGCTATCGAAAATGAACATGCATTATTACATGGACATGCAATTAGCATAGGTATGGTGTATGCTGCAAAAATTTCACAGGTATTACAGGACTTTAATAGTGTAGGTATTTTAGTGGAGACGCTAAAAAAATATGGATTACCTACTGCTATGCATTTTGATATTGATGCTGCCATGGAAGTGATGCAGAAGGATAAAAAAAATGCTGCAAAAGGAATGCAATATGTGTTATTAAACAAAATTGGCAAAGCAGTTTACGAAACGGTTCCGATGAAGACATTGCATAAATTGATAAAATTGTATTCATAAGATGATTGCAACGGTATATCCAGGAAAACTAATTGGTGCACAAGTGGCGCCTGCAAGTAAGAGCAGCATGCAAAGAGCATGTGCTGCAGCATTGTTACATGTAGGTGAAACGATTATTTCAAATCCAGGTCATTCCAATGACGATTTAGCGGCGCTAGATGTGATTCAAAAATTAGGTGCGAAAGTTGAAATTGAAAATGCTGCAAACGAAAATGGCAAAACTATTGTTGGCACAATCAAGGTTATTTCTAAAGGGGTACAACCAGTAGGGCCCGAAATGAATTGTGGAGAAAGTGGTTTAGGTATTAGAATGTTTACACCCATTGCGGCTTTAAGTAGTCAATCTATCACTATTAATGGTAAGGGGAGTTTAGTAAAACGACCCATGCATTTTTTTGATGAGATATTCCCAGCCTTAGGTGTGAAAATTCAATCTCAAAACGGCTTTTTACCCATTCAAATTCAAGGCCCTTTAAAAGCGCCGAATACAATAACAGTAGACGGTTCATTAAGTTCACAATTTTTAACAGGTTTATTAATGGCCTATGCTGCTAGTGATGCCAAAGATGCTGTTATAAAAGTAGTGGATTTAAAAAGCAAACCTTATATCGATTTAACCTTAGCAGTGTTAAATGCTTTTGGATGGAAAGTGATGCATACGAATTATGAGCAATTTGAATTCTTAGCACATGCACCTTTAAAGGATGTAATTGAATATACGGTTGAAGGAGATTGGAGTGGCGCTGCCTTTTTATTAGTGGCTGGTGCTATTGCAGGTCCAATTAAAGTGAAGGGTTTGCAAATGGATTCAACACAAGCAGATAAAGCAGTGATGCAAGCATTACAAAGTGCAAATGTATCTATTGCATTGGAAGCAGACGGCATTCAAATTGGTTCAGCAAATGGCACAGCGTTGAGGGCTTTCGAATTTGACGCAACGGATTGTCCCGATTTATTTCCGCCATTAGTTGCCTTAGCTGCAGCTTGTATGGGCGTGTCTGAAATAAAAGGAGTAAGTCGTTTAGCACATAAGGAAAGTGATCGCGGATTAACGCTTCAAACTGAATTTGCCAAATTGGGTATACAAATAGATTTGGAAGGTGATATTATGAAAATACACGGCGGTGTAGCAATTAAAGCGGCAACAGTATTTTCTCAACATGACCATCGAATTGCCATGGCATGTGGAGTAGCTGCATTAAAAGCAAACGGCCCTGTAACCATTACCGAAGCCGAAGCAATTAATAAATCATATACCGATTTCTTTGACCATTTAACGCAGTTAGGTGCAAAAGTTGATATCGCATAGATTATATAAAATTCTTAACTTGTAATATTAAGACGACATGAATAGTTTTGGAACCTTATTTAAAGTACAAATTTTAGGTGAATCACATGGTGCCTGT
>CANGMV010000178.1 GCA_947454745.1 Bacteroidota bacterium
ATACAAAGCTTTGCATGTACTTTTCTATTTGGAACGCCTACTAATACTCGAATGCCTTCTTCCTCCATTACCGACTTCCATTCTAAATTGGCTTCTTCATCAAATCTTGCCTTTAATTCTAAAAATACGGTAACAGCTTTCCCGTTTCTGGCTGCATTTATTAGGGCATTAATGACCTTAGAATTCGATGCCAATCGGTATGCAGTTATTTTAATACTTATTACATTGTCGTCCATTGCAGCTTCCCTTAACATATCAATTACCGGATCATATGCATGGTAGGGGAAATGCAACATAATGTCTTTTTGCATTACAAGGTCCGAGACCAAATCCTTCTTTTTAAAGGCTGGATGCATTAGAGGACTTGGTCTTTGGCTTTTTACTGGAATCACATTTGGGAAATCCATAAAGTGCCTGAAATTATGAATATGCCCGCCTGGTATAATACTACTCTTTCTTGTCAGGTTCAACTTTTTAATCAAGTACTCCAACATTTCGCCATTCATCTCCTTTTCATAAACAAAACGTACTGGCTTTCCTTTACGACGGTTCTTAATTCCTTTTGAAATTTTATCAATAAAATTTATGCCAATTTCTTGGTCCAGGTCTATCTCAGCGTCTTTGGTTATTTTAAAAACGTGGGCCTCAAATTTATTGAACTTAAAGTGTGAAAATATGATGGGCAGATTAAATCGAATAAGATCTTCCAATAAAATTATATTAGAAGTCCCTGGCTTTGAAGGTAGCTCAATGAAGCGTCCTACCGATTTTGAAGGAATTTCAATGAGCGAAAATTTTTGATCGTAAGCATTGGTTTTATTACCCATTACAATAGCCAGGTATAAACTCTTATCTCTTAAGTAAGGAAGTTCTGGAACATTTTCAATCATCAATGGAATGATATAAGGGCGCACAACTTCATCGAAATAATTTTTTACAAACGCCTTTTGTTCAATGTTTAGTTTTTTATCATCTATTAAAAAAACCTTGTTGGTTTTTAATTCTTTGTTTAAATTCTGCCAAATACGATTGAACTCATTTTGCTGTCTTAAAACTACACGTTGAATTTCATCCAATACAGCTTGGGGTGACTCAATCAAATCAATATTGTGTACATTACCCTTTTTATCGGTAAACTCAACCATTCTTTTGAGCGTGGCAACACGTACTCTAAAAAACTCGTCTAAATTGTTGGAAAAAATACCTAAAAAACGAATTCTTTCATTTAATGGAACAGTTGGGTCATTCGCCTCTTGTAATACACGGCCATTAAAACTTAGCCAACTAATATCCCTTGCTAAAAATCTGTCTTTCATAAAGTATTCTATTTCAACACGAATTTATCATTACTCCCATAAGGTACAAAAAATGCAGTAAGAAGTTAATAATTAATTAATAATTAGGACATATTTCGATAATATACTTGTACGTATTTTACTTAAAATCTAACCCATGGATAAAAGGAAAATGGAAGTATGCGTTGTAAGCGACATACATCTAGGCACTTTTGGTTGTCAGGCAAAAGAGATACTCAACTATTTAAGAAGTATACAACCCAACACTTTAATTCTTAATGGTGATATTATTGATATTTGGCAGTTTAGTAAGCGTTTTTTTCCTGCGAGTCATATGGCAGTAATTAAGGAGATTTTTAACATGGCTAGTAAGGGTACCAAAGTGGTATATATCACAGGTAATCATGACGAAGCAATGCGTAAATATGCAGATTTTGAAATGGGTAATATTTTATTGACTGATAAGATTGTGTTTGAAATTAATGGTGAGAAAAACTGGGTATTCCACGGGGATGTATTTGATCGTACTACGAAAGGTGGTGCTAAAGTATTAGCTAAATTAGGCGGCTATGGATATGACTTATTAATTATTTTAAACAGCTTATTTAACTGGATTTCAAGAATGTTAGGAAGGGAGAAAATGAGCTTCAGTAAAAAAGTAAAAAATGGTGTAAAGCAAGCCGTTTCGTGGATTGGCAACTTCGAACAAACCGCTGCTGAATTAGCGATTGAAAATGGGTATCAATATGTAATTTGTGGACATATTCATCAACCACAACATAGGGTGGTAACTACCGAAAACGGATCAGTTACATATTTGAACAGTGGTGATTGGATAGAGAATTCAACTTCCTTAGAATACTACGAAAATGCATGGCATTTGTATCATTACGACGCAAAACAGTTCGAACACGTATCAACTGAAAAAATCAAAATCGTGCATTTAAATACTGAATTAAGTGTAATGACGAGCGAAGTGGCATTTCAGGTGTCGTTATAATTAACGCAAATGAAAATATTTTACGCAATACAAGGTACAGGAAACGGTCATATAAGTAGGGCTATTGAGTTGTATCCTTATTTAAAAAAATACGGCGAAGTAGATTTCTTTTTAAGTGGCTCTAATGCGCACTTAAATACCTCCATACCCATTAAATTTAAAAGTAAGGGACTTAGCTTGTTTTATAAACATAGCGGGGGACTTGACTATCATAAAATTGCCAGCTCATTGTCCTTTAATTTATACAAAGACGCCAAATCATTGCCTGTACATGAGTATGACTTAGTTGTAAATGATTTTGAGTTTGTTTCCTCATTAGCCTGCTCTATTAAAAAAGTACCTTCGGTTCATTTTGGTCACCAGGCAAGTTTTCGAAGTAAAAAAACGCCTAGGCCTAATGGCATCAATCCATTAGGGAATATTATATTGGAAAATTTTGTAAAAAGCAAACAGCATATTGGACTACATTTTGATGCTTACGATGAAAACATTTACAATCCAATCATTAAAGACGAAATTATTGATGCTACCCCTATTAATGATGGTCATATAACAGTATACCTTCCTCAATATTCTATTTCTATTTTAGAACCACATTTGTTACAACAAAACAAGTATCATTTTGAAGTGTTTACAAAAGAAGTAACAGGAATTGTATGTAAAAATAATATTACTTACTATCCAATTAATAATAGACAATTCACAAGTAGTATGATTCGTTGCTACGGCATTATTACCGCGGGTGGTTTTGAAACTCCTGCCGAAGCCATGTATATGAACAAAAAAGTACTTAGTATACCTATTATGAATCATTATGAGCAGGAATGCAATTCGGTGGCACTTTCAAAAAAAGGTGTAATGGTGTTGAAAAAAATAGACCAACATTTTGCGCAACACTTTGAAGAATGGATCAATGAAAAAAAACCAGTTAAATTAAATCTTACGCATACCACGGCACAAATTGTAGATATACTTATCAACACTGCCAATAAACAATAATTATGTATACTATTTTGAACCAGAAAGGAGAGAAAGTTGCCCATATCCAAAACATGATGATCATGGATTTGGCACAAGAACAAGTGCTAGGTATTTTGATTGGAGATTGTTTTTTTGGAAGACAACAAAATGTAATTGGAAAGATTTTTAATAAAACTGCTTATTTAATTAATGGTCAGATTGTTGGCAAGGTGATTAATAATGAGGAGTTTAAAAATATTGCCTTAAAAAAAGCCCAAATGCAAGCAGCATGGGATATACTTACAAATATCAAAGAACATACAAGCACTTGGATTGTAGAAACAAATAAGTGGTC